>CAMZKV010000065.1 GCA_947311445.1 uncultured Chlorobiota bacterium
AAATGAATTTCGTTGAAGAAGTAAAATGGAGAGGCATGTTACACGATGTAATGCCCGGTACAGAAGATATGTTGAAAGAAGAACAAGTTTCAGCTTATGTTGGTATTGACCCAACAGCAGACTCTTTGCATATTGGTCATCTTGTGGGGGTGATGTTACTTAAACACTTTCAAAGAGCAGGACACAAACCAGTTGCACTAATTGGAGGTGCAACAGGAATGATTGGAGACCCCTCTGGAAAATCACAAGAAAGAAACCTCCTGGATCTTGAAACTTTACGCTACAACCAAGAAGCGATTAAAAAACAACTTAGCAAATTCTTAGATTTTTCTGAAAAGTCGGATAATAAAGCAGTTCTTGTAAATAATTACGATTGGATGAGCAAATTCAGTTTTTTAGATTTTATAAGAGACGTTGGTAAACACATTTCAGTAAATTACATGATTGCAAAAGATTCTGTAAAAAAAAGAATGAAAGGCTCTGAAGATAAAGATGCTGAAGGCTTATCTTTTACAGAATTTAGTTATCAATTAGTGCAAGGATATGATTTTCTTCATTTATATAAAGAACATAATTGCAAATTGCAAATGGGCGGTTCAGACCAATGGGGAAATATTACAACAGGAACTGAACTTATTAGAAGAATGCTTAAAGGAAAAGCTTATGCACTTACAAGTCCGTTAATTACAAAGGCAGATGGAGGAAAGTTTGGAAAAACTGAAACCGGTAATATTTGGCTTGACCCCAAAAAAACGTCTCCTTATGAATTTTATCAATTTTGGATAAATACTTCCGACGAAGATGCTGAAAAATATTTAAAAATATTTACTGTTCTTGACAAAGCTGAAATTGAAAACTTAGTTTCTGAACATAAAGAAGCTCCTCACACAAGAATTTTACAAAACAAACTTGCCGAAGAACTTACAAGCGTGGTACATAGCAAAGACGCGTATGATACTTCAGTTGTTGCTTCAAAAATGCTTTTTGGAAAAGGAACAAAAGAACAGTTGGAAACATTAGACGATACAACTTTTAATGCTGTATTTTCCGGAGTTCCTCATTATGAAATAAATGCTAACATATTAAAAAATGGGATTAATATTTTTGATTTATTATCAGAAGAAGCTCCTGTTTTTAAATCAAAAGGTGAAATAAGAAGATTGGTTAAAGATAATGGAATAAGTGTAAATATGGAAAAATTTACAAATCCTGATGCTTTAATAAATTCGGAATACTTAATAAATGACAAATACCTTGTAATAAGACAAGGGAAGAAAAAATACTCTATACTTTTTATAAAATAAGGAATAATGGAAAATAAAACACAATTTGACACTCTTGATATGTTTATGTACTTGTGGAAAAAACGCAAGCCTATAATAATTGTAACAGTTGCAGGGGCTGTTCTATCAATTATTATTTCATTAATGATGCCAAATTATTATAAAAGCGAAACAACATTATTTCCAACAACTTTTATATCTCCTGCTACAGGAGTATTACATATTAACACGAACCAAGAAACAGACCCCCTAATTGTTGGAGATGAAAATGATGCTGAAAGAATGATTGAATTACTAAAATCAGATTATATTACTGATAAAATTATTGAAAAATATAATCTTATAACTCACTATGGAATTGCAGAAGATGATAAATATGTGAAAACAAAAGTAAAAAAGGCTTATAAAGGGAATGTAACTTTTAGTAAAACACCTTATCAAGGCATTTCAATTTCCGTTGTTGATACTGACCCTATTATAGCTTCTAACATTTCTAATAACATTTCTATTCTTTTTGATTCTCTTGTAAGTGATATGCAAAAACAACGAGTTTTAGAAATGTATAATATTACAAAAAATGCATATTTATCTGAAAAAATATATATTGGGACATTGGAAGACTCTTTAGATATTTATAGGCAGCATGGGATACTTGCCTATTATAATGAGGTTGAGCGCTATAGTGAAGCATATGCTAAAGCTGTTGGCAATAACACCTTAACAAAGAAAGGACAACAATTTTTTAATGAAAAATTTACTCTCTTTAGAAAATATGGGAAAGAAGCACAATCTCTTTTTTATTATATTAATGAGCTGAAAGAAAACCAAGCCCGTTTGCACTTAAACTTAATACAAACAGAACAGAGCTTAAAACATCCAATAACACATAAGTATATTATAAGCAAAGCAAAACCATCAGACAAGAAAGACAGCCCAAAAAGAATGTTTATTGTAATTTTTTCAACTTTAGCTGCATTTTTATTTTCAATAGGACTAATTTTATTTTTAGATTTCTTTAAAGAATTACAAATTCGTATTAAAAAAGAAACGAAATAAATTGTTTGTTCAAGAAGCGAAATATCGAAATTTATTAATAATAGGTATTGGTCTGTTATATGTTTTTGTTAATGCATTCTTTTTGTATTACCAAGGCATTATATACTTTGCCTTTTTACCACTTGCCATGCTTGTGGGTATAATTACTTTATATTCTTATGATAAATTATTTTATATAATTGCTTTTTTTACACCATTATCGTTAAGTCTATCATATTTTATTCCTGACATATCTTTTAATTTATCCATACTTACAGAACCGCTGTTAATTCTTCTTTTACTTATTTTAATTTTTAAATTTTTATTATATCATAAAGTTGAAACTGCAATAATAAAACATCCAATAACAATTTCTATTATAATATATTTATTTTGGATTTTTTTAACATCTGCAACTAGCACAATACCAATTGTTTCTTTTAAATTCTTTCTTTCAAAAATATGGCTAATTGTACCAGTATTCTTTTTAGGAATTTCTCTTTTCAAGAAAACAAAAAATATAAAAACTTTTATTTGGGCATATTCAATTGCTCTTATGATAATTGTTATTTACAGCACAATAAGACTTGGCATGTCATCTTCTTTCACAAAGAACGCTGCACATTTCGTTTCGAAACCTTTTTATAACGACCACACAGCTTATGGTACAATCGTTGCTCTTTTTACCCCTGTTTTATGGGGCTTAACTTTTAATGCTAAATACAAAGCTATTTATAAATTAATCTCTGGTTTTTTTGCACTTTCTTTTACTCTTGGGGTAATTTTATCATATTCAAGAGCTTCGTGGCTAGGAATAATCTTAGCATTTGGCATATTTATAATTATAAAACTTAAAATAAAATTTAAATACATTTTAGGAATTACAATTATTTTTATTGCATTTATATCTGCTTTTTGGTTTCAAATAATTGATACTCTCGAAAAAAACAGGCAAGACTCATCCTCTAATATATCTCACCATATAACTTCAATAACAAACATATCAACTGATGCTTCAAATGTTGAAAGACTTAACAGATGGTACTGTGCAATTGAAATGTTTAAAGAAAAACCAATTGTTGGGTGGGGCCCGGGAACTTATCAGTTTCAATATGCCCCTTTTCAGAAAAAAAGAATGAGAACAATTATTAGTACAAATTCAGGAAATATTGGCAATGCCCATAGCGAATACTTGGGCGCACTAGCAGAACAAGGTTTCTTTGGTACCATCACTTTTATATTGCTTGCTATTACAATTCTGTCAACAGGTATTAAAGTTTATAAATCTGCTTCTGATAAAAGAATTAAATCTCTTGCATTGTCTATTTCTTTAGGGTTTATTACATACTTTTTTCATGCTCTTTTAAATAACTTTTTAGATTCTGATAAAATTACAATTCCCTTTTTTGGTTTTGCAGCAATAATAGTTGCCCTTGACATTTATCACAACACTAACAATAATACAACAATTACTGCAGACAAAAAGAATAAACAATAATTTTTTTCAAAACCCTTGTTTAGAATCAATCTAAATTCATATATTTGCACATTAATTTAATTAAGATTAATTAAACATAAAATAAATGAAATATAGTATAGAACAAGTTTTAACAGTTTTGTCTGAAATTAAAGACCCGGAAAGCGGCAAAGACTTAATTAGCTTAAACGCAATAAATAGTTTAGTAACAGAAGATAATAAAATATCATTTTCTATAAACTTGCCAGAAAGTAACCCTTTTGTAAAATCTATAGAAAAAGCTTGTATTAAACTTATAAATGAAAAGCTTTCCAAGGAAATTTCAGTTGAAATAAAGGCTCCTACAAAAATTGATATTAAAAAAATTTCTTTTGGAAGAACAGACGACCAAAAGATTTTGCCCGGAGTAAAAAATATTCTTGCTGTTGCATCCGGCAAAGGAGGCGTTGGCAAATCAACAGTTTCAGTAAATCTTGCAATAGCCTTAGCTAAAACAGGAGCAAAAGTTGGTCTTTTAGATGCAGATGTTTATGGTCCTTCCATTCCAAAAATGTTAGGAGTTGAAGATGCTAGACCGGAAATTAAAAAAGTAAATGGAAAAGATATTATTGTTCCTATTGAAAAACAAGGAATAAAAATGCTTTCAATAGGTTTCTTTGTAAAACCCGAAGACGCACTAATTTGGAGAGGAGCAATGGCAACAAGTGCCATTAACCAGTTTGTTAAAGATGCTGACTGGGGAGAATTAGATTATTTTTTAATTGATTTACCACCTGGAACAGGAGATATTCATTTAACAATAGTTCAAGCAATGCCGGTTACTGCAGCAGTTATTGTAAGTACACCTCAACAAGTTGCACTAGCAGATGCACTCAGAGGTGTTAGTATGTTTAGAGCAGAAAAAATTGAAGTCCCAATTATTGGGTTTATCGAAAATATGGCTTGGTTTACTCCAGAGGAACTTCCTGAAAATAAGTATTATATATTTGGGAAAGATGGTTTAAAAGATTTAGCTTTCAGAATGGACATTCCATTATTAGGACAAATCCCTATTGTTCAGAGCATTAGAGAAGCTGGAGATGAAGGAAAACCGGTATCACTAGACGAAACAACCCCAATGGGCAAAGCATTTAACGATTTAGCAAAAGAAATTGCAATTAAAATTGAAGAAAGAAATGCAAATTTAGATCCAACAAAAAAAGTAGAAATTGACCCAGATGCAAGTTGTTCTGCATAAAACAAATAATTAAATATATATCTTCATCATAAAATAAGAAATAATGGATGAGACAAAAAAGAAAACTTATATTAAAAGAATTCTTGAAGTTCTTGAATTAGTTAGACCTTATTTGAATTCAGATGGTGGAGATATTGAATTTGTGAGTTTACAAGACGACCTAACTGTGAAAGTTAAACTAGTTGGTGCATGTGGAACTTGTCCTATGAGTATCCAAACACTAAAATTTGGCGTAGAAAATGCACTTAAAAATGCAATTCCTGAAATCAAAGAAGTTATTGCAGTTTAAAAAATTATACTTACCTTTGGTTAAAAACAAAGATCTTATGCTAAACAAAGAAGATTTTATGGCAGAAGCCATCAAATTATCCAGAGAAAGTGTGAAAAATGGAGGAGGCCCCTTTGGTGCTGTAATTGTAAAAAACAATAAAATAATTGCTGTCGCAAGCAATCGTGTTACTATTGACAATGACCCTACTGCTCATGCAGAAGTTTCAGCAATTAGAATTGCAGCAAAAAAACTTAACACTTTTGATTTATCCGGTTGTGAAATTTACACTTCTTGTGAACCTTGTCCAATGTGCTTTGGTGCAGTATACTGGGCAAGATTAGATAAATTATACTTTGGAAACTCCAAAACTGATGCAAAAAACATTGGATTTGACGATTCTTTTATTTATGAGGAAATTGACTTGCCATTTAACAAAAGAAAAATACCAAACATTCAACTTATGAAGAATGAAGCAATAAAAGCATTTAAAGATTGGGAAAACAAAAAAGACAAAATTAAATATTAATGTTTTTTATACTATCTAAAACTCTATCTTTTTTATTATCTCCTCTTCTTTGGGTAGTTTTAATTTTATTTTTAAGCATTTTAGCAAAACATAAAAAAAAGCTACTAATAACAGCTTTATTTCTTCTTTTTTTCTTTTCAAATAGTTTTATTTTCTCTATTATAAAATCTACAATAGACACAGAAGCAATAAAATATGAAAACCTTAAAAAACAATACGAATATGGAATTGTTCTTGGTGGATTTTCATCATTCGACAAAGACTTCAACAGATTAAACTTTCATAAAGCATCTGATAGGCTTTGGCAAGCAATACTTCTTTACAAAAAGCATAAAATAAATAAATTCCTTATAAGTGGAGGTTCAGGAAAACTTTTTAATAATAAGTATAAAGAAGCAGATTTTGTTAAATCTTACTTAATTTCAATTGGAATTCCTCAAATTGACATCTTAATTGAAAATAAATCTAAAAATACTTTTGAGAATGCAATTAATTCTGCTAAAATTTTAAAACCACAAAAAGATCACAAATACCTGCTAATTACATCTTCTATACACACATTAAGAGCCAAAAAATGTTTTGAAAAAGCAGGATTAAAAGTTGATGTTTTCCCTACAAATTATATTTCATATAAAAACTTAAACTTTAATGATTATTTAATACCAAATTCAGCAGTATTATTTTCTTGGAACGAATTAATACATGAGATAAGCGGATTGGCAATATACAAAATTTCAGGAAAAATTTAATTGCTTTCAATATTAATAGTTGGAGATATAATGATATTTTCATATTTTAGCAATCCGAAACAAATTCTCATGACAAAAATTAACAAAATACTTATTGCTAACAGAGGAGAAATTGCTGTTAGAGTTATTCGTTCTGCAAAAGAACTCGGCATTAAAACAGTTGCGGTATATTCAGAAGCAGATAGAAATTCTCCTCACGTTAAATATGCTGATGAAGCTGTTCTATTAGGACCTGCTGCCTCTGCTGACTCTTATCTTCTTGGAAATAAAATTATAGATTTTTGTAAAAAATTAAATGTTGATGCTATACATCCCGGTTATGGATTTCTTTCAGAAAATGCAGAATTTGCTCAAAAAATTTCTGATGCCGGAATAATTTTCATTGGCCCAGAGCCAGAAGCTATTCGTTTAATGGGCGATAAACTTAAGGCCAAAGAAACGGTTAAAGAATACAACATTCCTATGATTCCGGGAACTGCCAATGCAATTACGAACATTGAAGAAGCAAAGGTTATTGCAAAAAAAATAGGTTATCCAATTTTAATAAAAGCCGCGGCAGGAGGTGGAGGAAAGGGGATGCGTTCAGTTTTCAATCCTGACAATTTTGAAGAACAAATGAAACTTGCCGTTAATGAAGCAACTTCTGCTTTTGGAAATGGCTCAGTTTTTATTGAAAAGTTTTTTACTTCTCCTCGCCACATTGAAATTCAAATAATGGCAGATAATTTTGGTAACACTGTTTATATGTTTGAGAGAGAATGCTCTATTCAAAGAAGGCATCAAAAAGTTATTGAAGAAGCTCCTTCTGCAATTTTAACACCTGAGCTTAGAGAAAAAATGGGAAAAACGGCTGTTAATGTTGCAAAATCTTGTAATTATTCAGGAGCAGGCACAGTTGAGTTTCTTTATAATGATGGAAATTTTTATTTTCTTGAAATGAACACTCGCCTTCAAGTTGAACATCCTGTTACTGAACTAATTACAGGTATTGATTTAGTAAAAGAACAAATAAGAGTTGCCGAAGGAAAAAAATTAAGTTTTTCACAAGAAGATTTAAAAATTAACGGACATGCAATTGAGTTACGTGTATATGCAGAAGATCCTAAAAATAATTTCATGCCTGATATTGGAAAATTAGAAACTTACCAAAAACCCGAAGGCATTGGAGTTAGGGTTGATGATGGTTTTGAAGAAGGAATGGCTATTCCTATTTATTACGACCCCATGATTTCTAAACTTTGCACCTATGGCAGAACACGTGAAGAGGCAATGCAACGTATGATAAGAGCTATTGATGATTTTAAAATCATTGGAATTCAAACAACTCTTCCATTTGGAAAATATGTTATGCAACACGAAGTTTTTAAATCAGGAAACTATAGTACAGCGTTTGTAAATGATTATTTTTCTCCTGAAAAACTTTCTGTTTCAGAAGCATCAGACGAGGAAATAATTGCAGCAATTTTTGCTGTGAAAATAACTGATGAAAACAAACATAAAGTTATAACACAAACATCAAACTTTAAATCTAACTGGAAACTAAAGAGGACGTAAAATTATTCTTCTATTTTTAATTTTATTTGCTTAATTTTTCTATTGTCTGAGGATTCAATCGTAAAATTGTATTTGCCAATTTTTATAAGTTTGCCTTTTTTGGGGATTTCTCCTAGTTTTTCAAGTATAAGCCCTGCTAATGAATCAGACTCTCCTCTCATTGTTTCAAAAATATCTTCTTTAATTTCTAAAACTTTGTAAAAATCATTTAATAAAATTTTCCCATCAAAGATATAGTTTTTTTTATCTATTTTTTTAAACAAATTTTCTTCTGTGTCTTTCTCATCACTAATTTCACCAACAATTTCCTCAATAATATCTTCCATTGTTGCAATCCCTAGAAATCCTCCATATTCATCAGTAACAATAGACATATGCATTTTTTTTAGTCTAAAATCTTCAAGTAAATCATTAATTTTCATTGTTTCCGGAACATATAAAGGTGAATTTATATGTTTTTGCCATTCGTAATTTTCTATATCAATGTTTGCTAATAAATCTTTTATTAAAAGAACTCCTTTAATGTTATCGTGGTTTTCTTCATAAATTGGAATTCTAGAAAATCCAGAATCTATAATTAACGATTTTAATTTGTTAAAACTAAAATTAATATCAGCAGCAACAACATCAACTCTTGGCTTCATAACTTCTTTAACATCAATACTTCCAAAAGTAACAATTCTTTCAAGTATGGTTTTATCCTGTTTAATATCAGCCTCTGTAAGTTCAAGAGCATCAGATAAATCCTCTACGGAAATATTCTGTTTCATTTTCAATCTTTTATTTACAAAAGATGTAGATTTTATAAGAATATTACTTACGGGGGAGAATAGTTTCATTGAAATTGACAAAGGTATTGCAGTAAAATAGGCAAATTTAAGAGATGCTTCTGTTGCATATACTTTTGGAATTATCTCTCCAAATAACAGCAGAAGGAAAGTAATTACAACTACTTGTATTAAAAAAGTTGCCCAAGCTGGTGTTTCTGAAAAATCAAAAGCACTATTCATGACATATGCAGAAAGCATAACTATTCCAACATTTATAAAATTATTTGCAATTAAAATTGTTGCTAAAAGTTTTTGTGGTTTTTTTAACAAATTCAAAATATAATTACTTTTTTTAGAATCTGCTTCTTTCAAGATATTTTTATTTGAAGGAGATAGAGAGAAAAAAGCTACTTCTGAACCAGATACTAATGCAGAGGAAAACAAAAGAACAGCAATTCCTAGTATTCCTAGATATATTGTTGAACTTATTTCGTTTAAAACTACACTAAGATTAATAAGGTTTAATAGAGGCTCGGGGTCCAAGTTAAGGTTTTTTAGTTATTAATAAAAGAAAGATATTGTTCGAAAACAATATCTTTCTTCAAAAATTGCATTTTTTTAAAAGGGTAAGTCATCAACATCCTCAAAACTTTCAGTTTCAGGTTCTTGTATATTTGGTTTTGAGACATCTTTAGCATCAGGTGCTTGATATTTGGGTTTATCACTATCTTCTCTACTATCAAGCATAGTTAAATCTCTGCATAAAATCTCTGTAAAATATTTAGTTTCTCCATCTTTTTCATATTTTCGGTGCGTAAGTTTTCCTTCAACATAAAGTTTAGAACCTTTTTTTACATACTTTTCTACAACTTTTGCCAGACCTCTCCACACAACAATACTGTGCCATTCTGTATTTGTTACACGTTCTCCATCTTTATTTTTGTATGTTTCATTTGTTGCAATTCTAAATTTTGCAACCGGCACATCTTCTTTTACATAAGTTACTTCGGGGTCATTACCCACATTTCCGATAAGAATTACTTTATTTACTGACATAATAGAATTATTTTAATTATAAACTTGATTTCAAAATTCAAATTTATACATTTTTATTATAACAAAATAGGTTTTTTGAAAAATAAAATAAATTTAGTCTGTAAATACTCCAATTGTATCTAATTTTAGAAAAGGAGTTTTATCGAGATTACTTCTATTTAAGTCTCTATCAATCATAAAAAACTCAAACATGATAGAATCATACAGCAAAGTATCATTTTTGTATGAAAAAGTTAAATCTATATAAACATCTGCAATTAATGTTTTATTTTGTCCAAGTGGTCTTATGTCGGGAATTATTGAATTATATCTGTCAAATGAATCTACAATTATAGTATCTCCATTTTTAATTTCATAAAGAATTGAAAAGAAGTTATTAATATACATTGAGTCAACATCCAGCCCTATTTCTTCTTCGGGTTGAAGCCCAACATTACCATCTCCATCAATCAGTCCGAATTTTAATTTGCATGCTTTTACTTTAAAGGTATCGCTTCCAAGTATTTCATATGCATCGAAAAGTTTAACTTCTTTAAAATCTATTTCAGGAATTTCTGAATAAGAGGGTGGTTTAGGGCATGCGAAAAGAAACGATATTCCTAAGAATAGGAAGAAAAGTTTTTTTATATTTTTAAAATTAAGTTTCAAAATTTTTATTTATTTCTAAAAAATAGTTTTAAAGGTACTCCTTTGAAATTATAATGTTCTCTTAATTTATTCTCCAAATATCTTTTGTATGAGTCTTTTATATATTTTGGAAAATTACAAAAGAAAGCAAATGTTGGCGAATAAGTTGGTAATTGTGTAACGAATTTTATCTTAATATATTTCCCTTTGTGTGAAGGTGGTTTAAAATTTTCTATTTCTTTAAGCATAACTGTATTAAGCTCAGGAGTTGGGATTTTTCTTTTCCTATTTTCATTTACTTCAATTGCTGTTTCTAAGGCCTTAAAAATTCTTTGTTTTGTTAGTGCAGAAACAAAAAGTATAGGAACATCATTAAAAGGAGCTAATTTTTGTCTAATTTCTTCTTCAATTTTTTTAATTGTATTTGTTTCTTTTTCTGCAAGATCCCATTTGTTCATTAATACAACAACCCCTTTGCTGTTTTTTTGTATTAAATTATAAATTGCCAAGTCTTGGGATTCTACACCTCTCTGAGCATCAATCATTAACAAGCAGACATCTGAATTTTCAATTGTCCTTATTGCTCTCATAACTGAGTAGAATTCAATATTTTCTGAAACTTTTGCTTTTTTTCTTATACCTGCTGTATCAACTAAAATAAAATCATG
>CAMZKV010000066.1 GCA_947311445.1 uncultured Chlorobiota bacterium
AAAAAGAATTTATTTTATACTTAAATCTTTCACTTTTAAAAGGAGTTCCTGAAATACTTGCATTTGCAGAATAGGTATTAAATGTACCGTAAGTCAAGTTTACATTTCCTGAAATTACGTTTTTGCTATAATCCTGAGTTAATATATTTATGACTCCACCCATTGCACTTTTTCCAAAAAAAGATGACCCCGGACCACGAACTATTTCAATTTTTGAAACATTTGAAGGATTAAATCTGTTCCAATTTACACCTCCCAAATCAGATTTGTTTATTGGCACTCCATCTTGAAGCACAAGAATTCTACCTTGTTCATTTCCCCCAAATCCACGTAAACTAACATTGCTTTTTCCGAAAATCCCAAATGGTCTTACAATATTAACCCCTGAAACGGCTCTCATGGCATCATCAATTGAGCTTAAAGGAATTATTTTTAAATATTTGGTATTGATAATTGATACTGAAGCTGGTATTTTATTTACTGATTGTTCAATTCTTCCAGCTGAAATAATTACTTCGTCTAATTTAATAGAACTTGAGTCTTTTTGTGCAAATAAAACTGCTGAAAAAAGACAAAAAACAGTAAACAATACAAATGAATATTTAATCTTCATAACAATGAATTTTAATTAATAACTTGTAAGAAAACTGAGTTTGAATATAAGGTAAGCTATCCCATAACAGGGATAATACAAATCATTCACCTTTCCAATTCAGATAACTCATGTTATCCTCGGGAGGTTAGTTCGTTTCCAAAAAAACCCATCGGTTAAAAATCATAGCCATCTGCCTTAGATATTTTAACTCGGAGAAATATTTAATTTAGTGCAAATATATATTAAAATAATAATTATTCAACAATTCATGCAGAATATTAATAAGTCGCATTATTATACTAGACATGAGAAATTTTCGTTAAATTAAAGAATTACAGACTTAAAATACCTGTTAAGCTAAAATAATAAAATGTATGAATAAAACGGGTTAACATTCATCTTCTTTTCGTTTAATCCTAAAAACTCCTCTTCCAATTGCTATAATTTTTTCCTTATTATCAGGGTGATATATTTTCATTTCTGTAACAACTGAACGTTTTCTTTTACTTAAAACTTTGCCAACGGCTATAATATTTTTTGCTTTACCAGGCCGCAAATAATCAATTCTCATATCAATTGTAGCAACATCATCATCAGGAGAAGTCATAAAAGTCATTGATGCAACGCCACCAGCTAAATCTACAGCAGTTGCAGTATATCCTCCATGTAATCGTTTTGTACGAGGGTCTCCTATAAATTCATCTCTATATGGAAATAGAAGTTTAACATATCCTTCGGAAATTTCAAGAACTTTAACTCCTATAAATTTTGCCATAGGAATCTTATTCTCAACAACATCTATAAATATATTTTTTGTAATTTCATCCATTAAAAATTATTTTTTTCCGTAATAAACTGATGAAATGCCAAAGGTAAGTTTTTTTTCTTGTGTATTTTTGAACCCTGCATCTTCCATTTTTTTTATAAATTTTTTTCCATAAGGAAAGGCATCAACAGAAGCCGGTAAATAGGTATATGCAGACATATCTTTTGAAAACATTCTTCCAATCAACGGTAAAATTCTTTTAAAATAAAAGCTATAAAGTTGTTTTATTGGAAATTTTTCGGGTCTTGAAAATTCAAGTACAACAAGTTCTCCATTTGGTTTCAAAACTCGATACATTTCATTAATTCCTTTTTGAAGATTTTCAAAATTTCTCACTCCAAAAGCAACAGTGATTGCATCAAAATAATTGTCGGAAAAAATTAAATTTTCAGCATCCCCTTCTTGAAATTTAATAATACTTGCTAAACCTTTCTTATTAATTTTTTTCTTCCCTACTTCAAGCATTCCAGTGGAAATATCACTGCCAATAATTTTTTCCGGTTTTAATCTTTTATATATCTCAATTGCAAAATCGCCGGTCCCGGTGGCAACGTCAAGTATTATTTTTGGTTGGGATTTTTCTAAAAACTTAATAGATTTTCTGCGCCAAATTTTATCTATATTCATTGATAAAAAATGATTTAAAAAATCATATTTATGTGCTATATTATCAAACATTTCAGCAACTTGTTTCTTTTTGCCTTTGTTTGAATTTTTGTATGGTGTTACAATTTTTGTAGTGTTCAAAATATTATTTTATTCAAATTTATAAATCTATTTAGCTAGCCAAAATCCAAAATAAACTGCCACTAATCCAAACACTATACTTGATGAAATATAAATAAGCGACATCAAATAGTGTTGAGTTTGTAATAAGTGTAAATTTTCAAATGCAAATGCAGAAAAAGTGGTAAATCCACCACAAAGACCAACAGCAAGAAACATTTTCCAACTTGCAGACATTAAATCGCCTTTTTCAAATATCCCTAGAACTAAACCTATTAGAAAACTTCCAATAATGTTTACAAAAAAAGTTCCAATAGGTTGAATTGAATCAAACATTTTAAGCAATAACTGACCAGAGCCAAAACGCAAAGCACTTCCAATAAACCCACCTGCACCAACAAGTAGCATATTCTGTAACATATAATTTTATTTTTTTGCCTTGCAAAGATAATAAAAACCTTTAAGCTCAAAAATTGATTAATTATTAGCACATTTTAATATGAAAAAATTGACAGAAAGAGCTTATAATACTTATATTTAACACGCTGTAAATCTGCAAACTACATTCAACTATTGCTTAAAAATAAATTAATAAGACTAATTTTAATTTTCAATAGCATAAAATTGATTAAATTTGCACTTTAAAAATTAAAATATTGTATATTATATGAATAATACAAAAAAACTTCTTGAATCTATCATTGAAGGAATGACTGAAAAGAAAGCAGAAAGAATAGTGAAAGTTAATTTTGCAGAAATTGAAAATACAATTACTGATTTTTTTATTATTTGCGAAGCAACTACTGACAAACAAGTTAAAGCAATTTCAGATTCAATAGAAGAAATAGTTTTTAAAAAGACAAAAGAAAAGCCTTTAAATGTTGAAGGAAAAGATAATTCAGAATGGATTATTTTAGATTATTTTGATATTATTGTTCATGTATTTAAAAAAGATTTTAGAGAATTATATAATTTAGAAGATTTATGGGCAGATGCTGAAATAACAAAGATTGATATTAAGTATTCAAGTTTAGATAATTAAAAAATAAAAAATAAATGTCAGAAATAGATAAAAATAAGGAAATAAAGCCAAAAAAAACACCTCAAAAATTAAAACTATCAGAAAATAGTAACAATTTATTTAAAGGTGGAAATAAAAATACAATTTATATATTTATTGCAGCAGCAGCAGTTTTTGTTTTACTACAAATTTTTGTAAATCAAGAAAATGCTGTTAAAATAAACCAACACAGATTTGAAACTAAAATGTTATCAAAACAAGGTGCTGTCGATAAAATAATTGTTGTTAATCATGAAAGAGTTGAAGTTTACATATCCAAACAACATTTAGGAGATTCAGAATTTAATGATGCTTATACACCAAAAAAAACAAACTATACTGCGGAAGTAAATTCACCACAATATTATTTTACAATAGGATCCGTTGAAGTTTTTAACAACAGTTTGAATAAAATTCAAGAAAAATTAGGAGAAGAATACAAAATTCCAATTGAGTATGAAAACCGTGCTGATGTATTTGGAGAGCTAATGAGTTGGTTACCTTTTCTTATTTTAATTATTCTATTCTGGGTTTTTGCATTTAAAAGAATGGGTGGAAGTATGGGAGGCGGAGGCGGAATATTTAATGTTGGACGTTCAAAAGCAAAATTATTTGATAATGATAAAACAAAAATAAAAATAAACTTTTCTAATGTTGCAGGTCTTGAAGAAGCAAAAGTTGAAGTTCAAGAAATAGTAGATTTCTTAAAGAACCCTGAAAAATACACAAAACTTGGAGGACAAATACCAAAAGGTGCATTACTTGTAGGACCTCCCGGTACAGGAAAAACTCTACTCGCAAAAGCTGTAGCAGGGGAAGCAGAAGTACCATTCTTTTCTTTGTCTGGTTCAGATTTCGTTGAAATGTTTGTGGGTGTTGGAGCATCAAGAGTTAGAGACCTATTCGGACAAGCAAAACTAAAAGCTCCTTGTATAGTTTTTATTGATGAAATCGATGCAATAGGTAGAGCAAGAAGCAGAGGAGTAAGTATGGGAGGAAACGACGAAAGAGAAAATACTCTTAACCAACTTCTTACAGAAATGGACGGTTTTGAAACAAATGCCGGTGTTATTATTCTTGCTGCAACAAACAGAGCCGATGTTTTAGACCCTGCACTTATGAGAGCAGGAAGATTTGACAGACAAATCCATGTTGACCTTCCGGATTTAACCGAAAGAGAAGATATTTTTAAAGTTCATTTAAAACCCATAAAACTAGGCAAGGACATTGATATTGAGAAACTTGCAAAACAAACACCCGGATTTTCGGGAGCAGATATTGCAAATGTTTGTAATGAAGCTGCATTAATTGCTGCAAGACAATTCAAGGAAGCTGTTAATCATCAAGATTTTCATGATGCAATTGATAGAATTATTGGCGGTTTAGAAAAGAAAAGTAAAATTATTACACGAACCGAAAAGAAAACTATTGCATATCACGAAGCTGGTCATGCAACTGTAAGTTGGATGCTAGAATATGCCCATCCCTTGGTAAAAGTAACAATTGTTCCGAGAGGACAGGCACTTGGAGCTGCATGGTATCAGCCGCATGAAAGACAAATAACTACAAAAGAACAACTTCTTGATGAAATATGCTCAACTCTTGGAGGAAGAGCATCCGAAGAATTAACATTTGAAAAAATTTCGAGCGGTGCTTTAAATGATTTAGAAAGAGTTACAAAACAAGCCTATTCTATGGTTGCATATCTTGGAATGAGCGAAAAGGTTGGAAATATTAGTTTTTTTGATTCCACCAGAAGTGAATACCAATTTCAAAAACCTTATGGTGAAAAAACTGCTGAATTAATAGACCAAGAAGTTAAAAAAATGATTGAAGAGCAATATAAAAGAGCTTTAAATATACTTAAAGACAATCAAGAATCTATGAACGAGCTTGCTGAATTATTGCTTGAAAATGAAGTTATTTATTATGAAGATGCAGAAAAAATTCTTGGAGAACGAAAATTTAGTAACGAATACGAAGAAGAAGTCCAAAAAGTTAGAAAAAGAAACATTGAAAGACTAAGAATTCAAAAAGAAAAGGATGCAAAACGAAAAAAAGAAGAGGAAGCAAAACAAGAAGAAAACAATAAAAATAAAAAGAACTAAACATTAAAAAAATGGATAACTGGATAAAAATTCAATCATTTAAAAGAGTTCATCAAGCAGAACTAAGAAAAGATATTTTAGCACAAAACAATATTAATTCTGTTATAATTAATGAAAAAGACAGCCTTTTTCTTCTTGGAGAAATAGAACTTTTTGTAGAAGAAAAAGACGAAAAAAAGGCAAAAGCTTTAATTAATGAATTTAATGGTCTAACTAAAATAAATTCATTTATTGACATGAAACCTATTTTACTTTTTCAAAAAACATTACAAGATGCAGGTATTGAAACTTTTATAAAAAGAAAAGAAAGCGACAAATACATTCTAGGAAACTATGAATTATATATAGAAAATGATAATTTAGACAGTGTTATACCTTATCTTACAGGAGAAAAAATAAAAGGCTGGAAAAAAATTAAAACTTGCAAAAAAATAAGACAAACCAAATTATATATAGACTTACTTTCTGAGAATTTAATTAATTCAATAATTATTAAGCAAAAAGATTCAGAATATCATTTAGAAGCAATAAACATTTATGTTAAAGATGAAGATACTGAAAAAGCCGAAAAAACTATTAATGAACTAAAAGGGTTTTCTACAATTGTAGAATCCGACAAGTTTTCCTCTGTTGAAAAAGCAGAAGAGCTACTTGCGAAAGAAAATATAAAAGCTCTTATTAAAAAAGATGGTTTAAAATTCAAAACATTTGTTAAAGATGATGAAATTGAGAAAGCTAAAGCAATAATAAATAAAAATATTGATTGGATTAAACTTAAAACTTTCTCAAATATAAGCAATGCAATATATTATAAAGGAATCTTGGAAACAGCAAATATCCCGTCAATAATTATTAACGAAAAAGATAGTGCTTTCTTAATAGGAAACATTGATCTTTTTATTGAAAAAGATTCATACAATAAAGCTAATGAATTAATTGAAAATTTATAAAATTAAAATTTGAAAAAAAATCTTTTTATAAGAGCACTATCCGCAATTATTTTTCTTGTTATTTTGTTGAGTGGAATATTAATTAACCAATATCTATATCTTGCAATATTCGTAGTAATAAATGCACTATCTCAATTTGAGTTTTACAAATTAATGAGAAAGAAAGACCATTATGCACAATATGAATATGGTATTTTTGTTGGAATAGTATTGTTTTTATCAACTTTCTTTGTTGCAAATGGAACTTTACCGTCTGCAACGTATCTTATTTCAGTTTTTTTAATTCTAATTCTTTTTATAATTCAGCTCTACGAAAAAAGGGAAGAACATTTTACTTCTATTGCTTTTACAATAGTTGCAATTCTCTACATTTCAGTTCCGCTTTCCACGTTAAATTTTATTGCTTTTTCCGGAATAAATGAGAACCAATATACATACGAATTTATTCTGGCAATGTTTATTCTAATTTGGGTAAACGATAGTGGAGCATACATATTAGGTTCAATATTTGGGAAGCATAAACTATTTGAACGAATTTCACCAAAAAAAACATGGGAAGGCTCAATTGGAGGTTTTTTTTCTGCCTTGGGAACATCATATTTTTTATCATTTTGGCTAACAAGTCTAACTATTTATGAATGGTTTATTTTTGCAACAATAGTTTCAATATTTGGAACCTATGGAGACCTTGTTGAGTCCCATTTAAAAAGAAGAGTTGGAGTAAAAGATTCCGGAAGAATAATGCCCGGACATGGAGGAATGCTAGACAGATTCGATAGTACATTCTTTGTTGCTCCTATGATTTTTTTATATCTTAAAATTTTAGAATATCTTTTTTAATAAAAAACATTATGACGATACATAAACAAGGTTACAGGGTAATTTTAGTTATTATTATAATAATTTCAATAATCTTAGCATTACTATATTTTTTTGTAGAATGTAGAATACCATTAGTTGCTTCAAGTATTTTATCTGCAATAATACTTGGAATAAGTTTGCAATTTTTCAGAAACCCAAATAGAAAAGGAATTATTTCAGAAGGTAGTATAATCTCACCTGCCGACGGGAAAATAGTTGTAATTGAAAAAACTTCTGAAAACGAATATTTTAAAGCCGAAAGGTTAAAGATATCCGTATTTATGTCTTTATGGAATGTTCATATAAATTTTTATCCTATAACAGGAATAATAAAATACGCAAAATACCATAAAGGAAAATATTTATTAGCAATAAACCCAAAATCTTCCGAAGAAAACGAAAGAACATCAGTAGTTATTGAAAACAAAGATAAAAAAGAGGTATTATTTCGTCAAATTGCAGGAATAGTTGCAAGAAGAATTGTTTTTTACGCAAAAAAGAATGCCAAAGTAAAACAATCTGACGAATGTGGTTTTATAAAATTTGGCTCAAGAGTTGATATTTTTTTACCTCTTGATGCCAAAGTAAAAGTAAAAATTGGAGACAAAGTCAAAGGGTCGCAAAGTATTATTGCAGACTTGTAGAAACTATCTATCTTTTTAACTCAAGCAAAACAGAAGTCTCTTTTTTTACACTTTTTAAACTCATTGTATTATCGCTTATATTTTTAATCTCAAAAAAAACATCTTTTTTTGAAGTTAATATTCTTTTTCCATCCTCAGAAATAAACCAAGCCCCTGTTGTTAATTTGTTAAGCATTAATATTTTAAAAGTTTTATCTTGATTAAACTCAATAAATGAATTTTTTAACATACTGTTTATAATATTATTAACAGAATTATCTGTAGTATCAGAAATATCAGTTTTTAAAGCAATTATTTGCCATTTTCCAATTATATTTTTTGTAGTTTTTTTAGTGATAGAACAAGAAAATATTGAGAAAATAATAGTTAAAGCAATTATAATTTTAAAAGATTTCATACGTTTTATTTTAAATAAAAAACAAAGATATAAAGAATTATTTGCAATTCTTAGTTTGGAATATTAATTTTAACATCAATTATATTAAAATATTCATAAATTTTTATACAAAAACAAATAAAACAAATTTTAAATATGGCTTGGAATATTTTTAAAAAAGGAAAAGAAAAACTTCAAAATCAGGAAGGCATAAGTCTAAAAACAAAAGTTGAAAATGCTCTTAGAAATGCTGAAAATGATAAGGAAGAAGCAATAAAAGAAATAGAAACTATAAAAGACTGGGCAGCAGAAGCTATTGTAGAAACCTATGCAGATGTTTTTCCCAATGGACATCTAACTTATTATAAAAATAAATATAAAAAAGATGCACTTGAAAACTACGATAAATATAAAACAGAAAATGTTGACAAAATTGACCCTAAATTAGCAGAAAGGTGCGATAAAATTGTTAATGCTTATAATCTCCAAATAAATTTAAGAGATTCTAAACTAATGCTTTACGATAAATTAGTTCAAAAATATCAGGCTACAAAAGAAAAGCTCAAAGAATTAGAAATAAACAAAGAAAAAGAAGACACAATAATTAAACACGAAAAACGAATAAAAGAATTAGACAATTCTGAAAAAGAATTTGTTGATGCTTTAACAGATACTGCAAAATTTGAAGAACTTGAAAGAGAATTTGAACTTAAAATAGAATATGCAAAACAATTAA
>CAMZKV010000067.1 GCA_947311445.1 uncultured Chlorobiota bacterium
TGATGGCTTTTCCACCAATAGGTTAATAAGGTATTCATAGGAAATAGATCTCGTGAACGAAATTTAAAGATTTGTAAGACCAGTAAGACAATTACTTAGCTTATTTTTACAACCATTTAAATACTCTTACTAGCCCCTCCTTTTCCTTTCAGGGGGATGAAACGCTGAGTTTGTGTTTTTCTGATTTTTTTTTTTTTTTCTTTATTTCGGAAAATTAATTATTTACTAAAAAATTATTTTATCATAAAAAAAATTGTAATTTTAGCAATGTTAATGACAGGTTTAATGTTTTCTTCCTGCAAAAAAGAAAATAAAGTAGCAGAAGAAACTCCTGTAATTAATACTTTTGAAGATTTTCAGGAGTGGGCAGGAGATAAATTAGTGTATTCAGAGGAATTAAGTGATGAGGAGTATGATTGTTATCTTTATTATGCAGCAGGCAAAGATGTTGAACCTACAATTATTGCACAGGCAAAGAAGAGTGCAGACAAAGGTCTTCCTGAAAAAATAATATGCTCTAATTATTTGCATATTATGGGGAATGTACTTACGTGTTATGATGATGGAACAGGTTGTAATAGAATGGGTAATGGTGCAATTGAAATTTGTGATTGGTCAATAATATTTTTTTAACCTTAAATTCGTAAGTCAGGCTGTGAATAAGTTAATAAGCAACCATTTATAACAAACAACATTTCAATCTTTTTAAACAATTCACGCCCTGACTATCAGTTAATTATATGCTAACTTGAGGATTTTAGGTATAATAATTTTAAATTAGGATTTATGAAAAAATTAAATTTGCTTCTGTTTATAGTTTATAGTTTAATTATAACTAACTGTTCTTTTCAATCACAAAAGAAGATGAACATTGTCAAGTTTTATAAACAAAAATCAAAAAGAATTAATATTGAAAATGGTATTAAGTTTTTTCCTCTTTCGTATTATGAAAAAAAAGACTCTGTTTTTATTGTTCTGAATAATGATAAGCAATTGACAACATATTCTTTGGAAACAGGAGAAAAAATAAATGAGATTAATATAAATTACTTTAAATACCAAAGTTTAATGTCATATAAATACCTTAATAAAGATTCTATTATTTTGTTATTTAACAGTTCTTCTATTTCAAATTATAATTATCATGATAGTGCATTTATGATAATAAACAATCAAGGAGAGATAAAAAAAATCTTTAATTTTAAGGATACTCCTGTTAGGTGTTCCTACAATAACATAAAATCTTCATTTGAAACGATGACCATTCCTTCCGCTTTTTCTGATATTTATTTTTCAGACAATAAAGTTTTCTTTTCTATTTCAAGACAATACATTAAGCCTGGGGACTCAATAAGCGAGTCTGTTAACTTACCATACGGAGGCCATTATGATTTGATTGATAATAAACTAATTACATATAATAAATTAAATCATCATCCTTATTTTGCACAAGGAAGATACTATAAAAGATTGTACAGTTCGGTTTTTATTACAATGTCAAATAAAAAATTACCCATATATGGATTTAGACATACATCTATTATATATGAATATGATTATAAGAAGGATGTAAAACATCAACATAAATTAAAATCAGCACTTGTTGATACTATAAAACCGGATACTGTTTATATGGAAAAATATGTTGACACTTATAATGCACAATACAATAATTTTTATTACGATAAATACCGTAAGATTTATTATCGTTTTGTAACTTTAGCTGCTAAAAAAGACGAGACCCCTTTTAGAAAAAATCACAGAAAAATATCAATGCTTGTTGCAGATACAAATTTTAATAAAATTGCAGAAGGAATATTACCTGATAATTTACATTCAATACCATTCCTAATTACTAAAGAGGGTATATGGTTTCATAACTCAGCCGATAAAGAAAATATAACTTTTGATTTATATACTTTAAAATATAAAAAAGGGACAAAACAAGATTTAGTTAAAGAATATAACGAGAAAACTGAGGCAGAAAATAAAGATGGAGTATTGCCTTTTATGAATAATTTATTTAAAGTAAAAGCCGAAAATTCTTTAATTGTAATTGTTCCTACAGATTTAGGTTGTCATTCATGTGCAAGTACAATCTCTAAATTTTATGTTGAAAATCAGACTTTATTTAAAAATAAAAATCTTTATTTCGTTATTGCTGGTATTGCAAAATTTACAGTTGATCCATTTATTGAACATAATGATTTAAAAGGAGATATGCCGAATTTGTTTATTGATAAAAAAGGAGAATATTTGAATTATATTGAAGGTTTTAATAATCCTAAACTACTTATTTTAGAGAATGGCAAAGTTAAATTTGATAAAGTTTATTCGCCTTCTGAACTCATAGAACTCGAAATAAAAATTAAAGAATATTCAGAAAGATAATTTAATTAATTCCAGATTATTAAAAAAACTATCGGTGTGGCTTGAACCCACACCGATAGTTTTTTATATGCCTTAATTGTTAAAAAAATAAAACAAAAAACAATGTAAAAAAATATATCTTTGTATTTTGTAAAACAGAAATGCTATAATAAATGAAACCCTTCCTGATTTTTCAAATACGACCAATAAAGCAGGCTGCAGATAATGAGTTTTTTTCAATATTAAAATATGGAAAGCTAAGCAAAAAACAAGTTGTTCGTGTAAATTTAACCGAAGAAATCTTCCCTGAGCTTAATTTATCTAATTACTCAGGAATAATTATTGGAGGCGGAGCTAGTAATGTTTCAGATGCCGAAAAATCAGACATTCAGAAGAAATACGAGGACTATTTGGTATCTGTAATGAATATAGTAATTGAGCAAGATTTTCCTTATTTGGGTGCTTGCTACGGATTAGGTATTTTGGGTTTACAGCAGAAAGTAAATGTGAGTACCGAAAAATACGGAGAAAAACCCGGAGCTGCAACTCTATACATTACAGATGAAGGAAAAAAAGATAAACTTTTGCAAAATTTTCCCGAATCGTTTCGTACTTTTCTCGGGCATAAAGAATCGTGGCAAACTTGCCCTTTAAATGCTAAACTATTAATAAGTTCAAAAGATTGCCCTGTACATATGGTGCGAATAGGCAAAAATGTTTATGCAACTCAATTTCATCCTGAACTTGATTTTGAAGGAGTAAAACTCAGAGCCGAAATTTATAAAGATGCAGGGTATTTTAAACCAAACGAATATATTGAAATAATAAATAATGCAAGAAAAGAGAATATTATTTATCCTATGAAAGTTTTAGAGAACTTTGTTAAGTATTACGCTAATAATAAAAATGATATTAAGAAGATTACATAAAACTAAAAATTTTGAATTTTTTACTGCTACCGCAAAAACAAAGATAGAAATACCTTTTGTTGAGCAAGGAATAAAAGCAGGTTTTCCATCGCCAGCCGAAGATTTTTCAGAAGTTTCAATAGATTTGAATGTTGAATTACTTAAAAACCCGGCATCAACTTTTTTTAGCAGAGTAAGCGGAGATTCTATGCAAGATGTAGGAATAAGCGATGGAGATTTGCTAGTAATTGACAAAAGCCTTGAAGCTAAAAACGGTAAAATTGCAGTTTGTTTTATAGATGGAGAATTTACTTTAAAAAAGATAAAAATTGAAAAAGATTTTTGTTGGCTTATTCCGGCAAATAAAAATTATAAACCCATAAAAGTAACTGCCGAAAACGATTTTTTAGTTTGGGGTATAGTAACTTACGTAATAAAATCATTTTAATGTTTGCACTTGTAGATTGCAATAATTTTTACGCTTCTTGCGAGCGAGTATTCAGACCCGATTTGAACGGCAAACCTATTGTTGTACTTTCAAATAATGATGGATGTGTTATTGCACGAAGCAATGAAGCAAAAAAAATGGGGATTCCTATGGGAGCACCTGCATTTAAGTTTAAAAATGTTTTTAAAGAAAATAAAATTTCTGTTTTTTCAACAAACTTTGTTCTTTACGGAGATATGAGCAAACGGGTTATGAGCATACTTGCTTCTTTTGTTACTGAAATTGAAATTTATAGTATTGATGAAGCATTTATGAATTTTGATGGTTTTAAGTATGTTGATTTGCAAAAATATGGAGAAAAAATTAAGAAAATCGTTGAAAAATCAACAGGAATACCTGTAAGCATTGGTTTTGCCAAAACAAAAGCACTATCAAAAGTAGCAAACAGAATAGCTAAGAAATTTCCTGAAAGAACAAAAGGTGTATATATTATTGATACAGAAGAAAAACGAATAAAAGCATTAAAATGGTTGAAAGTTGAAGATGTTTGGGGTATAGGAAGGCAAAATTCTAAGCGTCTTTATAATATGGGAATAGAAAATGCAATGCAATTTTTAGAACAATCGGATAATTGGGTTAAAAAAAATATGTCTATTGTAGGTTTAAGATTAAAACACGAGTTAGAAGGAAAATCAAGTTTGAGTATAGAGAAAACTAAAATTAAAAAAAACATATCAGTTACCAGAACTTTTGAAAAAAATTATACAGAATTTGAACAAATAAAAGAAAGATTATCAACTTTTGCTGTAAATTTATCTGAAAAACTACGAAAGCAGAATTCTGATTGCAATGCTTTATTTATATTTTTGTATTCAAACAAACATAGAAAAGATTTGTCTCAATACAATAATAGTACTGTAGTAAAACTTCCTTTCCCTACAAATTCAAGTATAGAATTATCAAAATTTGCAATAGATGGGCTTAAACAAATTTTTAAAAAAGGTTTTCAATATAAAAAAACCGGAATAACAGCTCTTGATATTACACTCGAAAATAGAAAACAAATAAAGATTTTTGAGAATTCAGATCCAAAGCATAAAGCTCTTATGAAAGTTATTGATAATATAAACCAAACAACAGGGCAACAAAAAATAAAACTAGCAAGCCAAGATTTGAAACGAACTTGGAAAATGAAACAAGAAAAACTCTCTCCTTGTTACACAACCCGATTGAGTGAAATTATGAGTGTTAAAGTTTAGAAAGCCTGTTAGTGTCTTTAAGACCTGACAGCGGTTGAGTCTCAGGTGTTTGCAAAAAAAACAATAGACTGTTTCAAAAAATAACAGAGCTACTCAAACCAAAGGATAAAAAGCATCCTCAATATGGTCGATTTCAAATTTGCCGTTCTGCTCAACAATTGAAATAATATCAAAACGAGCTTCAAAATCTATTTCAAATTCTTCAATATATGCATTTGCTGCTTTTATTATAAATCTTTGTTTTTTCTTGGTAACAGCCTGAAAAGGTTGTTCAAAATACGTTCCGCTTCTGCTCTTAACTTCAGCAAAAATTATCATTTCATTATATTCGGCAATTATATCAATTTCCAATTTTCCAAACCTCCAATTTCGGGCTTTAATTTGATAATTTTTGTCAGAAAGAAATTGTACTGCAGCATCCTCTCCTTTATTTCCTAAGATGTTGTGATCTGCCATATTTTAAATTTAATAATGTAGCAATGGAACATTTTTTAATGTTTATTTAATCAATGTCCCAATTTCTTTACCTTCAATAACTTTTTTTAAATTACCAACAGTGTCCATATCAAAAACATAAATTTGCATATTGTTTTGCCTACACATTGTAAATGCAGTAAAATCCATTATTGTTAATTTTTTATTTAGTACTTCATCAAAAGAAATGTTTGAGAATTTTGTTGCATTTGGGTCTTTTTCAGGGTCAGCGGTATAAACCCCGTCAACTCTTGTGCCTTTTAGTAGTGCGTCTGCTTCAATTTCTAATGCTCTTAGTGCAGCACCGGAATCTGTTGAAAAAAAAGGATTTCCGGTTCCACCGGTAAGAATAGCAATTTTTCCTTGTTTAAAGGCTTCAATAACTTTTGTTTTAGAATATCTTTCGCCTGTTGGTCCTGTGTTGAAAGCAGTAAAAAGTTTTGCGTTTTGTCCGGATGCCTCAAAGGCAGATTCTAATGCTAAACCATTTATCATTGTGGCAAGCATTCCCATATAATCGCCTTTCACACGGTCAAATCCAAGCTCAACTCCGCCTAAACCTCTAAATATGTTTCCCCCTCCAATTACAATTGCAACTTCAACACCTTGTTTTGCAATTTCTTTAATTTGAGAAACGTATTCATTTAAAATTTTTGTATCAATGCCTGTTCCTTTTTCTCCTGCAAGAGATTGTCCACTAAGTTTTAAAAGTATTCTTTTATATTTCATTTTCTTATAGTTAAAAGTAGGAAGGTAAAAGTATAAAGTTCTTTTATTAATACAAAGATTTTAAAATATAAGTTTATTATTTTAACTTTTACCTTCCATAATATTTATTAATTTTGCGAACTATAAATTTACAAAGAATAACACAAAATTATTAGATATACAATTACACTATTATGGATACAGTATTAAGCGGAATTAGGTCAACAGGAAATCTTCATCTCGGAAATTATTTTGGAGCTGTAAAGAATTTTATAAAAATGCAAGAAGAAAATAACTGTTATTTTTTTATAGCAGATTATCATTCTTTAACAACCTACCCAACTCCCGAAAACCTACATAATAGTGTAAAATCTGTTCTTGCAGAATATCTTGCAACTGGTTTAGACCCTGAAAAATCTGCAATTTATGTTCAAAGTGATGTTCGTGAAATAACCGAATTATATCTTCTTTTAAATATGAATGCCTATGTTGGTGAACTAGAAAGAACAACTTCATTTAAAGATAAGGTTAGAACACAACCAAACAATGTAAATGCAGGTTTGCTTACATATCCGGTTTTAATGGCTGCCGATATTTTAATACATCGTTCTAATAAAGTTCCCGTTGGAAAAGACCAAGAGCAAAATTTAGAAATGGCAAGGAAGTTTGCAAAGCGATTTAATCATATGTATAAAGTTGATTATTTTCCTGAACCACAACCATATAACTTTGGAGAAAATTTGGTAAAAGTTCCAGGATTAGATGGAAGCGGAAAAATGGGGAAAACTGCAGGAAACGGAATTTATTTAATTGACGAAGATAAACTTATACAAAAAAAAGTAATGCGTGCAGTAACAGATAGCGGACCTACAGAAATGAATTCTCCTGTTTCCGAGCCTATTCAAAATTTATTTACTCTAATGAATTTAGTTTCAACAGCTGATACCCTAGATTTTTTTAAGGAAAAATATGCTAACTGCGAAATTCGCTATGGAGATTTGAAAAAACAACTCGCAGAAGATATTATTAAATTTGTTACACCAATAAGGAAAAATATTCTTGAAATTCAAGAAGATACTCAATATTTAAGAAAAGTTGCAAAGCAAGGTGCTGAAAAAGCAATTGAAAGTGCTTCCAAAACTGTAAAAGAAGTTAGAAAAATTATTGGTTTTAGGGAATTTTAGTTTTTTTTTGAAAGAATAAAAACTAACAATATAACATCAGGAATTTATTTCATAAAAATAATATCAAATAATCAAACATTTATAAATAGAATTATTTTTATTTTATAAGCCACAATTTAGTTGTGGGCTGAAAAGTGTTTTATTTATAAGGGTTTAAGCCTTTTTGTGAATTTTTAAAAGAGCATTAAGAATTTAAAACATAAATTTTTTAATATTTTAAACAAAATGAACAAATTTTCAAAAAAACAAGCAAAAAAGACTATAAAAAAAGGAGCAAAGAGAATCAGCGAAGAAGATTTAAAGAAAGTTATTGAGAAAGAAAATTTTATTGAAGAAAAAATTATAAAGAATAAAACTCTTAAATCTTTATATGAAGATGTAAAACTATTTATTTCTATTATTAAAGATTATTATAAGGGAAATTATAAAGATATTCCGTATTGGTCAATTGCTGCAATAGGTTTTTCTTTACTTTATTTTTTGAGTCCTATTGATTTTGTTCCGGATTTTATTCCTATGGTAGGCTATGTTGATGACGCATTAATACTTGCAACCTGCTATAAAATGATAAAAAAAGATTTGATGAAATATAAAGAATGGAAAGTACTAACTAAAAGTCCTCTTTAATAAAAACAATGAATAATAATCTTGACTACATAGAATTAATTTGCGAAATAAGCCCAAACTTGCAAAAACACAGAGAAGTCTTAACTGCAAAACTAACTAAAAATGGTTTTGAAAGTTTTATGGAAACAAAGAAGGGCATTAATGCGTATATCCCTGAAAATAAGTTTAATATATTAAGTTTAAATAATTTTGAGGAAAAGTTTTTTAATTTTAAAATAAAAATTTCTCATAAAATAATTAAAGATGAAAATTGGAACGAAACATGGACAGAAAATTATTTTGAGCCAATTATTTTTGGAAATAAACTTGTTATAAGAGCTTCTTTTCATCCTAAGTTTACTAATGTTGAAAATGAAATTATTATTGATCCAAAAACTGCATTTGGAACAGGTTATCATGCAACAACTTATATGCTTATTGAAGAAATAATGCAAATAAACACAGAAAATAAAAGCGTTTTGGACATGGGAACCGGAACAGGGATTTTGGCAATACTTAGCAAAATGCAAAAATCTGCATATACTTATGCTGTTGATATTGATCCGAAATCGGTAACAAACACTTCTGAAAATATAATAATTAACAAAACACCGGATATTGATGTTGCACTTGGAGACACATCGGTTTTGAAAAACGAAATATTTGATATTATTTATGAAAATATTTGGAAAAATATTGTAATAGCAGATTTGCCACTTTTGGAAAAACACCTTATGCCCGGAGGAATTGTTTTGCTAAGTGGTTTCTACTATAAAGAATATGAGGAAGTTAAAGAAGCAGGAGAAAAGATAGGGTTAAAATTTCAATATGCAAAAGAAAAAGACGGCTGGGCAATTATTAAGTTTTTGAAGCATATATAAAAAATACCAAAATAGTTTTTTAAAAAGCCACACACTCCTGCGGGACTTCAAAATCTATGAAAAAAAACTACACAAATTACAGAATCTCTCTAAAAAACTGTAATTTTACTTTAAACCGATGAGCTAATCTTGACGGGTAAGCTCACTAGAAAGGCTATCTATTTGTAACGAAACAATTACATTACTGTTATGTTTTATTTTTAATATTTTTTTATCTGTTGTAATTATACCCTGCGGGTTTTAAAAACCCGCAGGGATTGTTAGTTTATTTTTTTTGAATTAGTTGTTTTAGTTCTTGGATTTGTTTTTTGAGTTCTTGAATTTCTTTTGCTTGTTTAATGTTTGTTTTATGTTCTTCTTGTAATGCCTTTATTGTAGGTGTTATTAATCGGCTGTAATAAACAGTTTCTACACTTCCATCTTTGTTATAACTTACAAAGTCTTTATTAACTTCTTCTACTTCTTCAGCAATAAAACCATATTCTTTTGTGTTTGTTTTATCTTTCTTATAGATAAAATTAACAGGGCGTAAATCGTATAACCAAGATATATCACTTATACTTGTTATATTCTTTTTATATCTTCTTGAAGAAGAAATATATCCTAATTTTCCGGTATTATCAATATATAAATCTCTGCGAGTTGTGCCAACAAAATCATTATATACATGAGGAAATTGTACTTGCCCGTCTCCTCTTATTATCATAACATTACCGGAACCTGTACCGCCAGAATAAAGGTTAAAATAATTATCTGTTGTTGTGTTATCTGCTCTTCCGTATAAAGTCCAAGAATTATCTGTTTCAACTGAATTTTTAAAATCTATTCTGGCTCCGTCATTTGCTTGAGTTTCTGTAAGGGTTATATGAGGGGCAGCTCCTGAACAATTTGTATTAATATTAAATTTTGCAGGAACAGTTGTCGTTCCGATACCGACATTACCATTTGCATCAATTCTCATCCTTTCCAAATTATTAGTGAATAAAGCCATATGGTTATCATTGTGTCCGTAATAAATTTTGCCTATACCTTGGCTATCGGCATCACCTAAGTCCAGTACGCTAGCTCCTGAAGTTCCTCCGATTATTGAAACTCTGCTCCAATCTCCGGTTCCTCCGTTTTGTTGAAAAGTTGCAACAGTTCCGGTATATTGACTTGTAAGAGCTGTGCCTGATAATAAAACATGCAATGCGGTATTTTGTGCAGGGGTATATGTGCCTATACCGACCATACTATTTTGTCCGTCATCTGTAACTGTAAAAGCATAACTTGAGCCATCATGAATTGTAAAATTTCCGGTTCCGTTAAGATATATTCCCATCAAATAATCAGATGCACTAATCCAAGTATTATTTGTTAAAGTGCCGCCGAGTTGCACGTCATTACCGGATAGTGTTAATCCGTTGCTTGCTGTTGTTGCATCTAATGAAGACATTGAATTCCAACTTGAGCCACCTGTTCCGCTTGATGTTAATACATATCCGTTTGTGCCTCTGTCGGTAGGCAATGTAACGGAATTTGAACCGGTATTAAAGCTTAGTGTTCCGTTAACTTGTAAAGTATTTGCTGAGAAATCGCCGTAAATTAAAGGTGTGGTTGTATTTGAATTGTCTATGTATAATTTATTTGACGATGTTTCATTATCACCTGCATTCTTACCAATAAAAACACTGTAAGAAACATTTCTTGTTCCTGCACTATATTCGCTCGCACCTAACATAACATTATCTCGACCTTCAACATCCACTCCTCTCTGATAACCAATTAAAACATTATTGTCACTCAAATCACTTCCGCTACTTCCTATTTTCAACCCTGCCCAAGCACCTATCAATACATTTCCGGTATTATTATCATTAATATTATAGCCGGATTTATAACCCATAAAAACATTATAAGAAGAACTGGTTCCAAGTTTAAAACCCGCTTGTTGTCCTAATATTACATTTGCAAAAGGATATGTAAAATTATAACCGTCATCATACCCGAAAGCAGCAGAATCTCCTATTATTACATTATAATTATTTGTTTCCAACCAATAAGCTGCTCTGTTACCGATAGTAACCGATCTTTCACCTTGTGTGTTTTTCAAACTTGCCCCATTTCCGAGAAAAACATTATTATCTCCGGAATTATTTCCGAGAAATATATTGTTATCTCCGCCGGCATTGTTAAATCCGGAGTTATTTCCGAGAAAAACATTGTTTAAACCTGTTGTTGTATTGACTCCTGATTGATTTCCGAGCATCACATTATTTGCTCCCTCAGTATTTGCCATACCGGATTGATTCCCCAAAAAGACATTATTAAGACCCGAAGTATTTTTCATGCCGGATTGATTGCCGAGATAAATATTATTTGACCCTTGGTTTGTTGTTAGTCCGTCACCTTGCCCTGCTTCTAAACCGATATAAATATTATTAACTGCCTGATTCACAGTCCCGTTGCCCGTATGGTAAAAGCCGGCATTACGTCCGATAAAAATATTATCGCTGTTATTGGTATTACTGTAACCGGCACCGCTTCCTATACTTATATTGTTGCCTGCCGTTGTAACTTCATGCCCTGCTTGGTAGCCGAGTAAGACATTGTCGGAACCGTGTGTGTTATTTAAGCCGGCTTCGTAGCCTAGAAATACGTTTCTTGAACCGAGCGTGTCTCCGGAAGAAATATTACCTGTATTATTTAAACCGCTTTTGTAACCGATAAAAACATTACTTCCGCCTACCGTGTCGTTCAAGCCGGTTTGATAACCGAAAAATGTATTGTATTTTCCGGAATAGCTGCTGTTTTGTAATTTGTTTCCGGATTCGTGTCCGATAAAGTAGTTATTTGGTACCATATATAAATAATTTCCGGGTCTTCCCACTTTACTGCCTTTTGCGGCTTCATATCTTCCAACAGCAAAACCACCGGAAATTCCTGTTTATGCGCCAGTGTATATTCTTGTGCTATCTTTATCTGTGTAGAAGTACTTTTTTACACCACCGCCATCTTTTGCAGCTTCATATCTTCCAACAGCAAAGCCACCGGAAATTCCGGTTGATGCTCCACTAGTATATACTCTTGTACTATCGGGTGTTACAATAAATAATGTTGTATCTGAATTTGCTTTTGCAGCTTCGTATCTTCCAACAGCAAAACCACCGGAAATTCCTTTTGCACTTTTAATTATGTTAAATTTTGTTAAAGATGGTGTTATAACCATTAGGGGGTTTCCGTTTTTATCTTGTATTTCAAAGAGTGTGTCAGTATCGCTTGTTGCTTTTAAAACTAACTTTTTAGAGGGTGTAGAAGTTCCTATTCCAACATTATAATTTGGATTTGATAAGAAAACATTGGCTCCGCTTTGTGTCCAAATTCCTGCATCGGAAGAAAGATCTATCCAGCCCATAGTTGCATCAGGTTTTTTTCCGTAGAGGAAAAAACTGCCTATGGTTTTGTCGTAAACAATTAGTCCTGCAGTGCCTATTATATTCAGCCTGTTGGTTGTTGTAACTCTTGGAATTAATACTCCTTTGTTGTTAGATTTAATTTCTAACATTGCTGAGCCATCAGGTGTTCCTGCACTTCCGGATATTAATACTTGGGAAAATGCGTTTTGTGTGTTTATTAGCAAAAATACTAATATTAGGATTGAAATTTTTTTTAAGAGATTTTTCATAATTAGAATTTTTAAATTTTTTTAAAAGTATTGCAATAATGATTAGCACAAATTTTTATAGTACGAAAGTAAGTATAGAATACTTTCAATACAAGTAGCATTTAGAATTAGTTAGTATCTTTTTATCAAGTGTATGCATATATTTAGTTTTCGTATTTACAGTAAATTATGTAGTTTTAGAAAAAAGATTGATAAACATTTAAATATTATTAAACAATAGTACCAAACAAAAATATAATAAATATTTAGCCCTTTTGATAAAAAATGATGATAGGTGGAAAAAAAATGATAAGAGGTAAGAAAAAGAGTTTAATAGGTAATTTTCTTATTGATAAATATTATATTGCCTGAGAATAAGGACGTTTTTATTTATAACTAACAATTTATTAGTTTTACAAATGTTTTAACTTTTGATTTTAGATACTGTCCCAATGAATTAACTAAAAAAGAAAAATTATCTTAAGGATTTAAGAATTTCTCAAAACTATCTAATAATAAAAATTTTTTCAGAAATGAAACGGGAACTTTAGATTTATCTTTCATATATACAAGCCCGGAATCTTTTTTTTCAAATCGTTCTATATAGTTTAAGTTAATAAGGTGTGAGCGGTGAATTCTTATAAAATTATATCTTTCTAAAAGTTCGCTGTATTCTTTAAGTGTTTTTGAAATCAAAATTTTTCGGTTGTCATTTAAGAAAAAAATTGTATAATTATTTTCAGATTCACATCTTATAATGTCTTTAATATTAACAATATAGATATTTTCAGTGGTTTTTAAAACTATTTTTCTTGATTTTTCTGAACTATTTTCAATATTGTTTAAAAAAGTTTTAATTTTAATATGCTCATTGTCTTGTTTAATTTCCTTTATAACTTCAATTACAGAATTTGTAAAATCAATTATGTTAATTGGCTTTAAAATAAAATCAATTGCACTAAACTTTATTGCTTGTAAGGCATTTTCTTCATGTGCAGTTATAAAAATTAGTTTAAAATTATGGTAATTAATTTTTTTTAATAAATCGAATCCAGTACCGTCGGGCATTTGTACGTCAAGAAAAACAATATCCGGAAGGTGCTTTTGAATTATTTCGATGCCTTTTGTAACATTTTTTGCCGAAGCAACAATTTTTATATCCTGAAATTCTTTTTCAATAATTTTCCCAACTATATTATGGGTTTTTTGCTCATCGTCTATTACTACAGCTTTTATCATAAATTTTAGTTTTAAATTAATTAAAACTCTTCAATAAAAGGTATTTTAAAACTTATTATTGTTCCTTTTTTTGTTTTGTCAATCTTTTGTAGATCAATAATTTTTATGTTATTTTCTTTGTTTTTAGTTTTTAAAATTATTGATAATCGTTCTTCTGTAATTTCAGTTGCAAGAGATTGGTGTTTGGTTTTTTTATTTGAACTTAGTGTTTTATTAATTCCTTTTCCGTTGTCTTCAATTGATACAAATATAAAATTATTTTTCAAATTAAAGTTTATTTTTAACAGTGCGTTTTCCATATTATCTTCAAATCCGTGTTCAACTGCGTTTTCAATAAAAGGTTGAATAAGCATTGGTGGTATAAGTGTGTTTTCTATGTCAATGTTTTCAGATATGTTGATTTTATAATCAAAGCTGTTTTCTCTTCTTAGTTGCTGAAATTGAATGTAATATTCAATTATCTGAAGTTCGTCTTCAAATGTTATTAGATTTTTTCTAGAACTTTCAAGGATTAATCTCATAAGTTTTGCAAAGTTTGACAAATATAAACTTGATTTTTCAGTGTTATTTTCATAAATAAAGTTTTGAATTGCAAAAATTGCATTAAAAATAAAGTGAGGATTCATTTGAAGTCTTAAAATTTTCTGTTCAGTTTCAATTTCTTTTTGCTTATTTTTTAGTTTTTGTCTGTTATGTACTAATAAATAAATAATTGCAAATAAAATAAATAGAATAATCAAGCCTGTTATTAACCAAAAATTCCTTTGGTTTTTTGCGTCAGACAATTGTTTGTCTTTTTCAAGAATTTTAATTTTTTGTTCTTTTTGGCTTGTTTCATATTTCACTTCAAGTTCAGAAAATTTATCTGTTGTTTCTGCATTATATACACTGTCATGAAATGTTTGGTATTTGTTCGAGAAATAATATGCGTTTTTGTAATCTTTAAGTTTGTCGTAACATATTTTTAATGATAGAGCAGTCTGTTCCAGATTAAAGAAGTTGTTTTCTATGGAGTCAATTACGTATGCTTGTTTTAAAAAAAATACAGCTTTATTATATTGCTTAATTTTAATGTAATTATTGCCTATGGTTTTTAATGTTCCTGAAACATCAATTTTTGAATCAATTTCATTAAATATTTTTAAAGCTTTTTTAGAATGTTGTATTGATAAATCTGTTTTGTTTTGAATATAAAATTGCTAAACCTTGTAAGCATTTTCCGGCATTTAACAATATGTTTTTATATTTAAAAATGTTGTAAGCTGTTTTTAAATATTTCTCAGATTTTTTAAATTGATTTGTTTTGTATAGAATAATTCCGGTGTTCATCATTAAGATTGCATAACTCACAGTGTCATTTATCTCTTCAAACTTTTCTTTTGAAAGTTCGTAATATTCAATAGCTTTTATATTTTTATTCATTTTGTTGTACATATTTCCTATAGCACCGTACGACATCGCAATTCCTCTAATGTTTCCTGTTTTTTCAAACATAGAAATTGTTTTTGTGAAATATTTTAGAGCTTTTTCAAAATCGCCTTTTATCATACTGTTGTTTCCCAAATTGCCGTATATTGATATTGTATTTAAAGTATCTTTTTCTTGTTCTGCAATTTTTAAAGCTTGTAGTAGAAATTCTTTAGCTTTGCTTAGTTCCCCTGATTCGTTATGAAAAATACCTAGATTTTTGAGAATATATATTTCTTTTTTAGTTATGTTGTTTTCTTCTGCAATCTGTAATGCTGTTTTTAAATAGAATAAAGCGGAGTCTGAATTTGTGTAGAAATAATAATCTCCTAATTCGATTAAAGCATCAATTTTATTTTCGGGATTTTCTGTTTCTCCTGCTTTTTTCAAACTGTCAATATTTTGGCCGTATAGTGCTGAAAAAGAAAAGACTAAAACTAAAAAAGAAATATATTTATTCATTTTCTTAATATTTAAAGTGGATGTTTTATTCTTAAGTAATTTTAAAATCGGAAATATCAAAACCGTTAAGTAAATCTTTTACAGGCATTCTTTTTTTTCCTTGTAATTGTATTTCTAATATATTAAGATACCCGTTTGTAGTAAAAATCTTTAAATATTTCTTATTGTCGGATAATAATTTTCCTGCTTTTTCAGAATTGTTATCAAGATTTTTTTCGCAATCAAATATTTTTAAAGTTAGGGTTCTATTGTTTTTATTCGTAATTTTTGACCAAGCAGCAGGATAAGGACTCAGTCCTCTTATGAAATTATATATTGTTTTTGTATCTTGTTGCCAATTAATTTCACAATCTGCTTTAAATATTTTATTTGCAGTTTTTATTTTATGTTCCGGTATTTTTTTTTGTTCTGTGGTTTGAAGTTTATTATTTATAATTGCCTCAACTGTTTTAATAATAAGATTTGCGCCTTTATACATTAGTTTGTCATGTAGTTGACCTGCGTTTTCATTATCTGAAATATTTACTTCTTCTTGAAAAATAATTTTCCCTGTATCAATTTTTTTTTCAATAAAAAAAGTTGTAATCCCTGTTTTTGTTTCTCCATTTATTATTGCATGGTTTATTGGAGCTGCTCCTCTATAGTCGGGCAGGAGAGAGGCATGTAAGTTTATAGTTTTATGTTTAGGCATTGCCCAAACAATTTCAGGCAACATTCTAAACGCTACAACAACCTGTAAGTCAGCTTTTAATAATTTTAATTCTTCAATAAAAGATTTGTCTTTAAGGTTTGTTGGTTGTAAAATATTAAGATTATTTTTTAGAGCATAATTTTTAACGGCAGATGCTTTTAGTTTCTTGCCCCTACCAGCCGGTCGGTCGGGTGCCGTAATAACTCCAACAATATTGAAGTTGTTTTCATGCAGAGACTTCAAACTCTCAACTGCAAAATCCGGAGTTCCCATAAAAATTATTCTAAATTTCTCTTTATCTTTTGTTTGGTGCATTTTTTTAATTTGTTTCAGTTTTAATTAATTTGTAAATTATTCTCCACTCTTTTAATTTTTCATCAAAATTTTTACTTGCATTTGCCGGACTTGTTGAGGGCAAACTGTAATACTCAAAATTGTTACTAAGTCCAATATATTTTTTATAATAATTAAAAGATGCTTTTCCGTTAAATATAATATGTTTAATATCAGGATGTTGTGTAAAAAAGTCTTTAAAGTTATTTGCCTTTTCATTTCTTATATTTGAATCTAAACTTCCTTTTCTTACACAATATTTTAAACTGTCCCAAAGTGCAATTTTATTAATTTTTAATAAATTCTTTTTTATTTTATAATCTTCGGAAAACTCTTTATCAAAAATTATGAATAATATTTTCCAAAAAACATTATATTTGTACCCGTAATATTCATTTATTTCCAAAGAAGTTTTTCCCGGCATTGTTCCTAAAATTAATATCTTTGCATCAGAATTAGCAATTGGAGGAAAAGAAAAAGAATTCATTGGTTTAAATTTTTATAAAATTATAAAATATATTGTAAAACATAAAACTATTATTTTTCGTTAATAATAATTGACAAATAAACATTAAGATTTTAAAAATGAAGATATCAAATAAAATTATTTATATAATACTTACTTTATCAATACTAATTGTAGGATTTACTTCTGATAATGATGGAAAAAAAAATAAACTAATATTAGACCTAATGAAACAAAGCCTTAAAATATATCATTTCGAGGCACATAATTTCGATAATGATTTTTCAGAAGAGGTTTTTAAACTTTATATGGAAAAACTTGATTATAATAAACGTTTTTTTCTTCAATCGGATATTAATGAATTTCTTGCTTACAAATTTAAAATAGATGAAGCCGTAAATGATGATAATTTTGAGTTTTTTAATTTAACAAAGGGAACTTATTTTCAGAGAATTAAAGAAGTTGAGAAGTATTTTACAGCAGCACTAAAAAAACCTTTTAATTTTAATAAAGAAGATTTTATTGAAACCGACCCTGAGAAAAGAAAATATGCAAGCACTAAAAAAGAATTAAAAGAAAACTGGGAAACTTATATAAAGTATTCAGTAATGACAAAAATTGCAACAAAGTTAGAAATTCAAGAAAAAGCAATTACTGATAATGACACAAGTGTTGAAATTAAAACCTTTAAAGAGCTTGAAAAGAAAGCAAGAGAAGATGTTAAGAAAACTTATGATGATTGGTTTCATAGAATGACAAAAACAAATGAAAGAGATTTGCTGAAAATGTATTTTAATTCAATAACTGCATTTTACGATCCTCATACCGGCTATTTTCCCCCAAAAGATAAAGATAATTTTGATATTCATATTTCCGGTAAACTTGAAGGAATTGGAGCAACATTATCTCAACCTAATGCGTACATAAAAGTAGAAAGAATTGTTGCAGGAAGTGCTTGTTGGAAGCAAGGAGATTTGGAAGTTGGAGATTTGATTTTGAAAGTTGCACAAGGAGCAGATGAACCTGTTGATGTTGTTGATATGAGACTTGATGATGCTATAAAAATGATAAGAGGAAAAAAAGGCACAGAAGTAAGATTAACTGTGAAAAAAGCTGATGGAAGTATAAAAATAATTCCTATTGTAAGAGATGTTGTTGTTCTTGAAGAAACTTTTGCAAAATCGCTTGTCATACAAGATTCTTTAACAGACCGCAGAATTGGGTATATATACTTACCCGGGTTTTATGCTGATTTTGAAGATAAAAATGGAAGAAGATGTTCGGAAGATGTTAAAAAAGAAATTGAAAAATTAAAAAAGGAAAATATTGAAGGCATAATTGTAGATTTAAGAAATAATGGAGGAGGTTCTCTTTCGGATGCTATTGATATAGTTGGTTTGTTTATTGACCAAGGACCTGTTGTGCAAGTGAGAAGTAGGTTTGCAATGCCACAAGTTTTGGAAGATAAACATAAAGGTACTTTATATGACGATGATTTAGTAATAATGGTAAATGAATTTAGTGCATCTGCTTCTGAAATTATGGCTGCTGCAATTCAGGATTATGGAAGAGGAATTATAGTTGGTAGTAAGCAAACTTTTGGAAAAGGAACTGTTCAAAGATTTATTCCTTTTGACCGAATTGCAAGGGGAAATGAAGACTTAAAACCACTAGGGGCTTTGAAATTAACTATACAAAAATTTTATAGAATTAATGGAGGATCAACTCAGTTAAAGGGTGTTGCTTCCGATATTGTTTTACCGGATGCCTATTCAAAGTTAGATATGGGAGAAAAAGATTTGGATAATGCAATTGAATGGGACGAAATACCCAAAGCAGAATATAATAGAGTTATTTCTTATGATAATATTCAAAATATTAAAACTAAAAGTTTAAAAAGAATATCTGCTGATACTTCGTTTACGATAATTGATGAATATTCAGACTATTTAAAAGAAGCAAGAGAAAAAACATTAGTAAGTTTAAATCTTGAGAAATATAAACAAGACCAGGAAAATAGAGAAAAAGTAAATAAAAGATTTAAAAATGCAGACAGAAGAAAAAACGGATTAAATTTCAATATTCTTAAAGCAGATTCTATTGAAACATACTCTGATACACTCAAAACTGAAAAAGCAGAAAGGTGGATTAAAAATCTTAAAAAAGACATTTACCTTGAAGAATCGTATAAAATAATTTTGGATATGAACTGATTTTAAGAACTAAGAGGTAGTGTAAAAATAAAACTACTACCTTTTCCAACTTCACTTTCTGCCCATATTTTGCCAGAATGTTTATCAATAAATTCTTTGCAAATAATTAAGCCAAGCCCTGTTCCTTTTTCGTCTTCAGTTCCATTGGTTGATACATTTCCTGATATTGAAAATAATTTTTTAATATTTTTTTGTGGAATACCAACTCCGCTATCTTTTATTGTAATATTAACAAATTTATTATTTTCATTATTTTGTAAAAAACTTGAAATTAATGTAATTGAACCGCCTTTTTTAGTAAACTTTATTGCATTATTAATTAAGTTTCTAAAAATTGTTAATACCATATTCTTATCAACATTTACATAAATATTTTTTAAAATATTATTTGAAAAATTAATTTTTTTATCTTTTAAAAAACGTTTGCTTAGTTCTGCAACCTGTTCTGCTAATAAATATAAATTTTCATTTGTTGGGCAAAAATCAATTGCACCTTGCTGTGACCTTGACCAAAGAAGTAGATTATCAAGTAGTTTATAAGCGTTTTTAGAGCTTTCTTTTATAATATTAATAAATTCTTTTTGTTGCTTAACATCAAATTTATCATAACTATCACTTAATAATTCAGAAAAACCTATTATAGCATTAAACGGGCTTCTTAAATCATGTGCAATAATTGAAAAAAACTTATCTTTTGTTTTATTACTTTCACGAAGTTGTTTTTCACTGTATATAAGAGCTTGTTCAGATTTTTTCCGATCTGTAATATCTCTTACAATTCCCTCAACACCAGCATAATTACCATCTTTATCTATTAATATATTTGCAGAGGTTTCAACAAAAATTTCCTCTCCATTTTTTTTCAATAGTTTAGTTCTAAAATTCTTAACTTTCCCATTTTTAATTAAAATATCCAAAAATTGTTTCCTTATTTTAGGGTCAGGGTATAAAATTTCAATATTTCCTCCAATAACTTCGCCCATATTAGAATAACCAAACATTTTCATACAAGACGAACTGGCTAAGGTAACAATTCCATTAGCATTTGCACGGTAATAAGCATCCGTTAAGTTATCTATTATATTTTTGTAATTTGTTTCACTTTCTTTAAGAGCTTTTTCTACTTTAATACGCTCTGTAACATCACGATAGTTTATAATAAATCCATTGATAATTGGTGAATGAAGCATGTTTTTAGCTGTTCCTTCAAGCTGACGCAATGTTCCATCTTTATGGTTGGCTCTAAAAAATATATTTTGAACTAAGTCTGGGTTTTCTATAGAAGCCTTTAATTGCATTTTAAGTTTTTCTCGATCATCTTCACAAATTAAATCAAAAATATTTTTATTTAACATTTCCTCAACAGTATAGCCCATAACTTGTTTATATGATGTACTGCGAAATAAAGAAGTCCCATTTTCATCAATAATGGAAATAACATCGGTGCTGTTTTCCATTAAAGTTTTATAATACTCTTCGCTATTTTTTAATTTTTGCTCCGCTTTTATACGATTTGTTATATCAAATATTGTAGCGACAAAAATAATTTTATCATTTTCTTTATAAATCGATATATAAACTTCCACATCTAAAATCTCACCACTTGCTATTCTGTGCTTATGCCTTTTTAAAACTATTTTATTTTTTATAGCCATGCCCATTAATTTTGCAATTTCATTATCTTGCAGAATATTTAAATCGCTTATTTTCTTTTGTAATAAGTCGGCTTTAGTGTAACCATAAAAGTTAATAGCAGCATCATTTGCTTTTAAAATTTTTTTTGTTTCAGAACAAATTTGTAGCATTACAGCCTTACTATTTTCAAAGAAGTTTGTAAACTTACATTTACGTTTTTCTTCCTCTAAGCTTTGCTTTAGTTTTTTAATTTCATTTTCTAATTCTTGATAGCTTGATTTTGTGACCATGTTGTAGAAGTTAGCTTAGAGTTATGTATAAATTGAGAAAATCAAATTAAAACACAGATTTCATTGTCGTTTAGTTAAGAAGTTTTTAATTGGCGATACCTTTTCCTACGGACGAATGTGTGTCAAAAGACCTGCATTCGTCTGAATTTTCGGAAGACAAAGTAGCGTCTCGAAAATTGAACTTAAAATAAGTGTGCTTAACTAAACGAGATTGTCACATATTTTATTATTTCTTTGCGAAATATACTAAATTACAACAACATTTCCAAAAAAAGAAGATTATATTTTTCTGAACCTAAGCTTGCAAAATATTAAATCTTATCTTTAAGGTAAATTGCGGTATAAGATTTCTTACATTTTACTAATTCCTCAGGTTTTCCTTGAAATAAGATATTTCCACCTTTTTCGCCACCTTCGGGACCTATGTCAATTATATAATCTGCGGTTTTTATAACTTCAAGATTATGCTCAATTATAACGATTGTGTGCCCCCTATCGAGTAGAGCATTAAAGCTTTGCAGAAGTTTGTTTATATCATGAAAATGGAGACCTGTTGTGGGCTCATCAAAAATAAACATTGTTTTTTTTAAAGATTTTTCTTTGCTTAAAAACGATGCAAGTTTAACTCTTTGACTTTCGCCCCCACTTAATGTATTTGAAGATTGCCCCAACTTAACATAGCCCAAACCAACATCAACAAGTGGCTTTATCAGTTGTGCAATTTTGCTTGTTTCTTTTTTTTCCGAAAAGAACTCAAAAGCCTCATCAACAGTAAGTTCCAGAATATCAAAGATGCTCTTTTTGTTATATTTCACATCTAAAATATCATCTTTAAAACGTTTACCTTTGCATTCGTCGCAAACCAAATGAACATCTGCCATAAATTGCATTTCAACTGTAATTTCGCCTTCGCCTTTGCAATTTTCGCATCTTCCGCCATCAATATTAAATGAAAAATGCCCAGCTTTGTAGCCATTTATTTTTGAAAGTTGCTGAACAGCAAAAAGTTTCCTTATTTCATCAAATGCTTTAAGATAAGTTACAGGATTTGAACGAGATGATTTACCAATTGGGTTTTGGTCAACAAAAATTATTTCTTTTATTTGCTTAATATCTCCTGTAATTTCTGAAAAACTTCCCGGTTTTTTGCCGTAGTCATTAACAATTCTGCTAAGTGCAGGATACAAAATATCACGCACAAGTGAGGACTTTCCA
>CAMZKV010000068.1 GCA_947311445.1 uncultured Chlorobiota bacterium
AATAAATATTTAAATAAATTACTTCCAAAGTATCTCTACATCTTTAAAATAAAGTTTTTTGTTTCAAATAAAATACTGCAAATAATCTTTTTTGAATAAATAAAATCTCTGTTTAAAAAATGAAAAATGAAAAATATAATAATACTACTAACGGGCATCTTCTTTTTCTCATGTAGCCAAACAACTGAAAATAAAGATATTAATAAAGATACAAACAAAGATGCACGTTCAAAAATAGTTAAGGCATTAGAGATAAACAATAAAATAAAAAATCAAGAGAACATACAATATAAAGATGTTACAATTATTGGAGATATTGATTTTTTGTTTTCCGAAGATGCAAATTTTGAAACACCTTATATGTATAACCACCATATAAGCTCATCCATTATTTTTTATAATTGTACTTTTAAAGGAAAAATTATTGGGTACAAAAAAGTTAATGATGTATATAAAGTATCTAATTTCAAGAAGAATTTAACTCTTATGAATTGCACTTTTCAAGACACTGTTAATTTTAAATATGCTGATTTTAATGGACTTGTAAATATGTCTAAATCAACATTTCAGGAATTTGTAAGTTTTGAATCTTGTACTTTTAACTTTAAAAAGAATTATTTTAGCCAAGCTAAGTTCTTGAAACAGTTAAGATTTAATTTAGTTTTTGCAAGAGGAGATATTAACTTTTTTGAAGCTGTTTTTGATGATAATGTTCTTTTTCAACTCAGTAAATTTAATAATCCTGTAACTTTCTCGTCTTCAAAATTTAATAAAAATGCAGATTTTACATCATGTAAGTTTTATGACGATATTTTTTTTAATTACTCAGAATTTTTAAAAAAACTAAATTTCAATAATACTGTTTTTAAAGGAAGGACAGAATTTATTGATTCAAAGTTTAATTTTATCTCAGAGTTTAAAAACTGTATATACTTTGGCAAAACCAAATACAATAATTCAACTGTAAAAGGAGTTTTTAGTTTTGAGAATAGTTATTTTTATGTTTCAAACCCTAAAAATTTCAATTTAAATTTAGAGAATGGAAGTAATTTTGTTTTAGATAATGTTAAAGTTTTTAAAAACATTAACTTAAAACACAAAAAAACACAATAAAAATGGATATTTTCAAATAAAAATATTAATTTTACTTAATTAAATTCGAATTATTAACAAATAAACCTTTATAAAATGAAAAAATTAATTAATTCATTAATGCTTTTAAGCATTATATTTTCAGCAACTTTTTTTATGCAAAGTTGTGATCCTGATAACCCTGTAACCCCTGATCAGGTTGACCAGGCACTTGGATGGTTTGGATTAGGCGGAGAAAATGGTGATAATTTAGAGAGTATTGAAGATGATATAAATTTTGGGACAGGAGAAATTGCAGAAAGCATTGATTTTTCTAATAAATTTCCGCCTATTGGAAATCAAGGTTCATACGGAACTTGTGTTGCATGGGCTGTTGGTTATAACCATAAAACATATTTGGAAGCAGCCGGAGGAACCTCAAAACCTACTTCTACAAGCGAACAATTTAGTCCAAAATATTTATTTTGGGCAGTTCCAAGTGCAAGTAAAGGGGCAGATTGTAATGGAACAGGATTTGAGCCTGCTTATGATGTTTTAATTTCAAAAGGTATTTCAACACTTGCAGAAACCCCTTATACAAATATGGGAGATTGCTCCGGCAGTGTTTCATCATGGGATGCAAATGCAGAAAATCATAAAATTTTAAGTTACAGAGAAATTGATGTTGATAAGAATACACTGAAAGGATATTTGTCTCAAAGAAGAGCTATATCATTTGGAGCAAAACTTGGAGATGAATTCATGAATGCTAACAGTTCGGATGTATTATACTCACAATCATACGGATATACCGGACAACATGCCTACCATGCTATGACGCTTTGTGGATATGATAACAACAAAGGCACAAACGGAGCATTCAGAGTTGTAAATTCATGGGGTCCAAGTTGGGGAGATAATGGATACCTTTGGGTTGATGAAGAGTTCTTTGTTTCCGGTGATTTTTGTTTTTGTGCTTTTGTAGCAACTGATGCCTCTAATCCTGACGGAGATGGAGATGGAGATGTTGATGACCCAAATTCCGGTATGGATTTAACTGCGTGGGAATTATATGATTCTGATAACGGAGGAAGAAATAGAATTGCAAAATATAATGCTTTTAATTCAGGAGAAGATGATGTCCCTGCTTCCAAAGACTGGAATATTTTATACATATATTATGACGCGTATGATGCAGAAAATTATGGTATTATTCTTTATGATTATTATTCTGATGATTATGGTAATCAGAATAATTATTGGAGTGGTTTTGATGCCAACAACAATGGTACTTTAGATCCAGGCGAAAACACATTAGGAAATAATGGTGCATTTGATATTAGTTCTTATGATGGAACAGTAACTGTTCCTCAACACCCTTCTGATGTTTCTGCAATGGGATATTGGTGGAACAATGTTAATTCTGTTTCAGGAAATAGTATTGCATACGACATTTATCATAACGACCCTGTTGCTGATCGTTTTTATTGGCCATATACAATGCCTGAAATTACAGGGTTCTATTATTTAGTTGTTATTGTTGATGGTTTTGATGATATTTCTGAAAGTGACGAGTCAAATAATTACTTTTATTTAACGAATACGGCAGGAGAGCCAATTCATATAATTGATGGAGTTATACAAGATGAATTGCCTAGCGAAGAAACTAAAAGTTGGGTTAAAAACATGAATCCTCAAATGGGCGACGATTCTCCGATGCAAACTGTTAAAAATGAAAACAATTTAAATACATATTCTCCAAGCGAAATTAGAGCAATGATAGTGCATCAAAGAGAAACAGGAGAACTACAAAACAAAGTTTATGAATTTATAAAAAATAATAAAAATGTAAATAAAAAAACAAATAACTAAGTTTTTTTTTAAATAAAAAAACATAAAAAAGACAGCAAAAAAATGCTGTCTTTTTTATATAAAATCCTTTGATAATTTTCTTTTATATAGGACAACAATTATTTTTTACTTCTATGATTCTACATAATTCAACAAATCATTTATATTTTGTTTTTCATTAAATATAAAATGAGCTTTAAGATAATATTTTTCTCTTTCTTTTATTGTTGCTTGTATGTATTTTTTAATTTCTTCTTTGCTTTTATTTTTTATTAGAGGTCTTGTAATATCATCTTTTAATCTTTCTTGTAATGTTTCTAAACTTGTCTTAAGGTATATTGTTTTGCCTGCTTTATTCATTATATTAATATTATTATAAAAACAAGGCATTCCTCCTCCTGTTGAAATAATTATATTTTTATTTTTTATTATTTCTTTTAATGCTTTATGCTCAATTTTCCTAAATGTTTCTTCTGATTGAAGTTTAAAAATTTCGTGTATTTTTATATTTTCTTTTGCTTCAATATATTTATCCGTATCAATTAACTTACAAGACATTTTTTTTGCAAGCTCTTTTGCAAGAGTTGATTTTCCGCTACCGGGCATTCCAATTAGAAATATTTTCATGTGTCTGAAATAGTTAAAAGTTTAAAAGTATAAAGTTAAAAGTTAATTTGCATTTATTAAATATGAATGAATAAAAAATTAAAGTTATCGTGCTATGTTCAAAGGTAACGCAATTCAACATAAATTTATGCTTTATAAAAATTATAAAGAAAAACCCGCAAGTAAAACACCAGCGGGTTAATAATTATTAAGAAAAACTTATTAATTTTTATCTTATAAATACTTTTTCCGTTTTAACTTTTCCGTCTTTTGTTCTTATTTTAACAAAATAAGTTCCACTTGCTGCGGGCACATTAACAATATTATATGTTCCGTTTAATTTTTTATCTACAATGTTTTTTCCTAAAATATCAAATACTTGAATATTTGCATCTATTAATTTATAGGAACTAATGCTTACAAAAACATCTTTATTACTTGACCAAATTTTTATCTTAGTTTCTAAATCAGTATCAGTATCCGGATTTTCAATACCAGTTGTTGTTGAGAAAAGGAAAAAACGATCTCTACTATCATCTCCTGCAAAAGTAAAAGTATATTCAGCACCTTCGTAAAGTGTAGTTTCTGTATTTTCTTGTGTGTCAATTAACTTAACTTCTGTTCCTGCATCAAAATTAAATTCTGTAACTTGTATTGTAAAAGTTCCTGCTTCACCTGTTTTAAAACCTAAAGGAATTGTAGTACCTATTGATGTTAATGGTAAAGAATTAATTGCTAAAGGATATTCAACTGTTTCTGTTGTTAATGAGTAAATCATTGGAACATCTTGATTGTTTGGAAACATTTTAAATGCATCATACTGATTGTCAATATCAACTACCGCATCTTCAAGAAATCTTATAACCGTTTCGTCAGAATAATCATTAGCTTCTGTTCTTAATTTAAGATATTGTGTTAAAGTTTCAGCTTTATCACCTTTTTTCCACATTGTTTGCGTGTTGTGAACTCTGTCTGGTTTTTCAATATTAATGCTTGGAGCTCCACCGTCATTTGTTTTTATTGCAAAAGATTGCATTGCAGGTATATATCTTGTGCCTCCGCTCACAACATCACTTCCATCATCAATTTGACCACCACCATTATTATAATATTTATAATTATTAGTATCACCATCCCAATAATAAATAGTACTATTAACATTTGTTAAGGCCAAAGCATTAAAATCTAAAGCACAAGGATATGGATTTCCTATAATATTCCAACCATCATAATAAACTCCTGCTCCATTATCTCCATCATTATTTGTGTATGATAAGGCAGGTGTATATGTTGCTCCATTATTTAAGTTTGCGGGAGTTCCTCCAAATGAAACATCTAATTCATGGTCGTTATAAGTTATATATCCTGTTGCAGCATCCAGTGTTACAGTAGTGCCATTAATAGCGGCATGTTCCCAAGCAGTGTAAAAAGTATAATTTATATAGTCAATCCAATTTGAATAATAAGTATTACCAGGGTCTCCACCTTCAACAGTTTCATTATATGTGAAAAAGTTTGGATTGTAATCTCCTGTTGATCCTTGGTCAAACATATCATCTGTTGCATTATTAACAGGCATACTAATATATTGCCATCTTCCGTTTGTTTCAAAATGTCGATCAACATATAATGCTCCGGCACCTGAAACATTTCCTTCTGTAATTAAAGAACCTGAAGGATCTTCTCCATCAGCAGGAGATGCTAATCTGAAAGTTCCTGCAGTTATGACCAAATCACCATTTACCGTTGCTGCACTTCCTGCATCTACAAATACTGTATTTGATGTTTTGTTTACTGTTACATTTTCAAAATCTATAAAAGCATTTGCAGTTGTATTTTTAATATGCTGGTCAGCAGTGCCTGTAAAAACTACTGTACCATCTGTTCCTGTATTAATAAATACATTCTCAGTTACTGAAGTTGCCTGATTTTCAAAATCTCCGGTTATTTGCAAAGTTCCATTAAGGTCAATTCGTCCATGGTTTGCACCGTTTGTAAGATTTGTATATCCACCTCCGTTTGTTACAGAAACTGTAGTTCCTGAAGTTATTACAATTGTTGCTCCATCATTTGTGATGCCTTGAGCAAAGCCTCCAAAATTGAAACTTACAATTGCAATTAATGTTAAAATAAGTTTTGTTTTCATAATAAAATTCTTTTTTATTAAAATAATGTTAAAATAGAATTGTTGGTTCTATTTTGTAAATATATGATTTAATATTTTATTTGTCAATTTTTTTTGATGACATTACAAAAAATAGTGCCGAACGAACATTATTTTGTAATATTTGTATTTAATTTTTTACTGTTGATTTCTCCTTTTTTTCCGAATTTTACGACTTCAGGTTTGTCTGTTTTCAAGACAAGGGTATTTATTTTGCTGTTTTTTCCTTTTTCAACATTAACCGTTTTTTGAGGACCTAGCCCTGCAGGGAATCTGACATCAACGTGTTTAGATTCAAGTGTTTTTCCGTCATCTGAATAGCTGTCAGCTCTGTTTGCGGTAATTGTCCATGAGAAATTAATATTTGACATACCGCCTTGCAATTCAACTACATCAAAACCTTTTGCTGTTTTATTTGTAACATATACACCTTTACAATCACCTTCTAATTGAATAAATACCCTTAAAGGATGTTTTTTGTTTACAAAAATATTTTTTGTTAAAACAGGGTCAATATCAATATGTGCTTTTCCGTTTACTAATTTTCCGGAACCGTAATCTTGTAACAAAATTTCAGGAGATATAGGTGTAAACATTCCAACATAACCTTTACCGAGAGATTTTACAGATTTTGCATTAGTGCCATTTCCGTATGTGTCATACATAGTCCCACCTATAGATGTTCCAACATAAACCCATGTTCCATTTCCACATTTAAAGTATCCTCCTGCATCATAATCTGAAATTCCTTTTGCAATACCGTTAACTCCGGTTACAGAACCAGTAAAACTACCGCCGGAACCTCCTGTATAAGTTACTGCCGCCTCACCATTTGCAGCTGCAACAATTCCGTTACCGTTAGATGCATCAGATGCAGTTGCGTATAGACCTGTTCCGTAACCTGAAAAAGAACCTCCCGCACCGTTCCAATAAGAATTTGCTCCGTTATATCCAATACCCCATACACCTACTCCGCCGTTAGAAGAACCTTTTCCGAATGCAATTAGACCAAAGTCATCGGCATTAAAAAGACCACCTGCTTGTATACTTCCAAAATAAGAAGTTGAAACATTTTGTGCTGTTCCGATAACTGCATAAAAACCGTCTTGGTCGGGCGTAGCACCCATCACACCACCGCTTAAACTTGTGGTAGCACCGCCGGAATTTCCTGCATATCCGTAAACACCATAATTGCTTTCCCCTTGGTAATCAGCAGCCCCATAAACACCATATTTTGTTCCGTAATCTCCTACGCTTGCAGAGTAAACACCATACTTATTATCGGAACTGTTATTGAAATCGTTCCAGTTATAAAAATAACCGCCGTAACAATTCATATCAACATCTGCAACAAAATTTCCTTGAGCTCCGTATGAAGGACCTCCGAGAACGCCGTAAACATTTCCGCCGGCATAACCCACTACGCCGCCAACTCCCGTAAATTCAGGAGTTGTTGAAGTAACTGAGCCGACAACTCCGTATGTTCCGCCGAGATTTGTATCGCTTTTTCCGTAAACTCCGTAGCCGATATCTGTTCCGGTTCCGTCATCTTTGGCTTCACCGAAAACACCGTAAACAAGTTCTTGTGTTGCATCATTATCTCCGGTACCTTCTCCGTATATTGCTGCAAAATCGGTACTTGCATTCGCAGAACCTCCGTCTAATGCAAAAACAGAATGAAATTTTTGAGTAGGAGTTGAAGTATTAATACCGACATTATCAGTTGCATTAGTCAGATAAGTATATCCGTTTCCTGCATCTCTTGTCCACAAATCGTCAGATGAAGTTCTCATTAAAACCCATGAACTTCCGTCGTAATAATAAAATCCGGGAGTATTATCCGTTTGATAAATAATTAATCCCGTTACGGGTGAAGCAGGTCTGTTTGCCATAGTAAGTCTCGGTATCAGCACACCTTTATTTGTTGCGGAAATATCTAACATTGCACTTCCGTTGGGTGCATTACCTGTTGCGTTTATACTTACTGCCTGAGCTGAAATGTTTAAATTTGCAAATAGAGTTATTACAAATATTAAACTGACTAATTTTGAGAAAGTAGAAGTTTTGAGTTTCATATTTCAATAGATTTAGTTAAAAAAAAATGAGTTTACGAGTATATTTAAAATATGTTATATAACATACTGTCTTGCAAAGTTAATTATTTTTTTTATAAAACAATTTTTTTTTGCATATAAAATATATTTAGCATACTGACATTAAGATGGTTAAAGGTATTTTGTTAATTTTCAACAAAATGCTCTGATTTTATTTTAATATTTTTTTAAAGATTTAATTTTGTTTGTTTTCCGTCTTCGTCTGTTTTTATAACTTCAAATTCGGGTTCTGTTGTATCTGTCTCATTTTCATTATACGTATTTTGTTGCTCTAAGGTTTCAATATCATTTATATGGTCTTCAATTTCCGGTTCTATTTCTATTATTTTATTTACTATGTATGTTGTAAGTCTCTTTCCTCTTGCTTTATAACTTTTTTCAGAAATAAATTCTTGGGCATCAATTATTTCGTTTTGTCGGTCATTATTTTTGCCTCCAAATTCAATTTCAAATTGAGCTTTTGTATAGTCTGAAATTAATAATAATTTAGAATCTTTATGTTCTCCAATTATTGTTGCTTCTTCAAGATCTTCAAATTTAAAACGTTTTAGATAGTTATATTTTTGCTCGGCTTCGTAAAATACAGCTGCCCATATTTTATTTGCATCAAATTTTTCAATTCTTAAAATATTTGGTTCAAAATGGTTTGAGAGTTCGTAAGTTTTAACATTAAAAATACCATTTTCATATATTACAAGTATTTTATCATTGCCTTTAAATTCGCCTAAAAATTCGCCTCTTCCATCGGGGTTAAGCTTTAGAACTTCTTTATCGAACCAAATTTTTCTTCCGCCAAGTGTTGAAACTCCTTCTTCTTTTAGTGTTATTTTTGCAACACCGTATTTTGTTGCAATATTTCCTTGAGAGTTTCTTCCTTTTATTGCAAGTTCAGAGAAATTGATTTCTAATGTTTTGTTTTTTAGTCTTTTACGTGGTCTGTGAGTTATTTTTACAGTTTCTGCTTCTCCATTTGGGTTTGCTGTGAACCAAATAACTTTTGAGCCTTTTTCTCCTTTTGTTAGATTATATTCTTTGTCTTTTATTATGCTTTTTACATTGAAACGTTTCATGTAGTAATATCCGGATTTTCCATCAAAGTAAATTGCATTATAAATAGTTCTTTCATCTCCCTTTTTCCAAACATCTATATGCATAACATTTTCTCCAATATAGAACTTATCTTCAACTTGTTTAACAAGATATGTTCCGTCTTTTCTAAAAAGTATTACAAAGTCTATGTCGGAACAATCTGCAACAAATTCGTCTTGTCTTAAAGACATTCCGGCAAATCCGTCTTTATAATTTACATATAATTTTTTGTTACGGACAACAACTTTTCTTGCTTTAATTTCTTCAAAGTTTCTAAGTTCTGTTCTTCTTTCTCTGCCTTTTCCGTGTTTTTTCCTAATATTTTTGAAATAATCTATTGTAAAATCAACAATATTTGCCAAATTATTTTTAATTATTTCAATTTCATCAAGTATTGATTGCAAATGATTTTCTGCTTCAATTGATGAAAATTTTAGAATTCTTCGCATTCTAATTTCAAAAAGACGTTTTACATCATCGTCAGTTATTTCTCTTATAAAATTTTTCACAAAAGGTTTTAATCTTTTATGAATGTGTTTAATTACTACTTCATAATCTTTTCCTTCTTCGTATTCTTTGTCTTTGTATATTCGTTCTTCAATAAATATTTTTTCTAATGAAGATAAATGCCATGCTTCTCTAAGTTCTGCAAGTTTAATTTCGAGTTCTTTTTTCAACAGGTCTAAGGTATGGTTTGTTGAATATCTTAAGATTTCAGAAACGCCTACAAATTTTGGTTTATCTCCAATAATTAGGGTTGTATTTGGGGATATTGAAACTTCGCAATCTGTAACTGCATATAGTGCATCAATCATTTTGTCGGAAGATACACCTGATGGAAGTTTTACTACAATTTCAACTTTATCAGAAGTATTGTCTTCAATTTTACTTATTTTAATTTTGCCTTTATCGTTTGCATATATAATTGATTCTATGAGAGTTGTAGTTGTTTTTCCGAAAGGTATTTCGCTAATTACTAGAGTTTTTGAATCTTGTTTTGTAATTTTTGCTCTTACTCTTACTTTTCCACCTCTTTTACCATCGTTATAGTCTGAGACATCAGCCAATCCGGCAGTTAAGAAATCGGGAAATAATTCGAATGTTTTTCCTTTTAGGTATTTTATTGATGCATCAATAAGTTCTATAAAATTATGAGGCATTATTTTAGATGCTAAACCTACAGCAATTCCTTCTACACCTTGTGCCAATAATAAAGGAAACTTAACTGGCAAATGAACAGGTTCTTTGTTTCTACCATCGTATGAAGATCTCCATTCTGTAATTTTGGGGTTAAAAACAACATCTAAAGCAAATTTTGAAAGTCGGGCTTCTATATATCTTGGAGCAGCAGCTCTGTCTCCGGTTAATATATTTCCCCAGTTTCCTTGCATATCAATAAGCAACTCTTTTTGCCCAAGCTGAACAAGTGCATCACCAATTGAGGCATCGCCATGAGGGTGAAATTGCATTGTATGTCCGATAATATTTGCAACTTTATTGTATCTGCCATCGTCCATACGTTTCATTGAATGTAAGATACGTTTTTGAACAGGTTTAAGTCCATCGGAGATATGCGGAACTGCTCGTTCAAGAATTACGTATGATGCGTAATCAAGAAACCAATTTTTATACATTCCGGAAATGTATTTTACTTTAAATTCTTGTTCTTCAACAACTTTCGGCTCAGTAATTTCTTCTTGTATTTTATCTTTTTCTGACATTTATTTAAATTGCTAATTTTATATTTTTTTTATTAGAGATGATTTTTTTATAAAACCTCTTCTTCTTCACGCAAGTTTTCAATGATAAATTGTTGTCTTTCAAGTGTATTTTTTCCCATATAAAAGTCTAACATTTCAGATATTGATTCGTCTTTATTAATTATTACAGGGTCTAATCTTATATCGTCTCCAATAAAAAATTTAAACTCATCTGGTGAAATTTCTCCAAGTCCTTTAAACCTAGTAATTTCTGCTGTTTTCCCAAGTTTTTTTAGTGCTTTTGTTTTTTCTTCTTCAGAATAGCAATAGATTGTTTCTTTTTTATTCCTAACTCTAAAAAGTGGTGTTTGAAGTATTTGAAGATGTCCATTTTTTATAACATCTGGGAAAAATTTGAGAAAAAATGTTATAAGCAACAATCTTATGTGCATCCCATCAACATCGGCATCTGTTGCAATTACAATATGGTTGTATCTTAATCCTTCCATGCCGTCTTCAATATTAAGGGCAGCTTGAATTAAGTTAAATTCTTCGTTTTCATAAACAATTTTTTTAGATTTTGAATATGTATTTAAGGGTTTACCCTTGAGACTGAAAACTGCTTGTGTATTAACTTTTCTTGATTTTGTAATTGAACCACTTGCAGAGTCTCCTTCGGTAATAAATAGTGTAGATTCTTCTGAACCTTTTTTGTCAGTATTATAATGAACTCTACAATCTCTCAGTTTTTTATTATGCAATTTTACAGATTTTGCTCTTTTTCTTGCAAGTTTTTTAATTCCTTGAAGATCTTTTCTCTCTTTTTCGGCTTCTTGAATTTTTTTCCAAATTTCATCAGCAATTTCAGTGTTTTGATGTAAAAACACTTCTAGTTCTTTTGTAACAAAATCTATAATGAAAGAACGAACGGAGGGACCATCAGGTGCAATATTTTTTGAGCCTAGTTTTGTTTTTGTTTGCGATTCAAAAACAGGTTCTTCAACTTTAATACTAATTGCAGCAACAATTCCTGTTCTTATATCTGAAAAATCTACATTTTTTTTATAAAAGTCTCTAATTGTTTTCACAACTGCTTCTCTAAAAGCTAGTAAATGTGTTCCTCCTTGTGTTGTGTTTTGTCCATTTACAAATGTGTAATATTCTTCGCCGTATTGGTTCGCATGAGTAAGAGCAATTTCAATATCTTCACCTTTTAAATGAATTATGGGGTATCTTCTTTGTTCTTCTTTTATGTTATCAGAAAGCAAATCTAGAAGTCCGTTTTTAGAGTAATATGTTTTATCATTAAAATAAAGTGTTAGTCCGGAATTAAGATAAACATAGTTTTTCATCATTGTTTCGATAAAATCTTCGAGATAATGATAGTTCTTAAATAAAGATTCGTCTGGTCTAAATATTATTTCGGTTCCATTTTTTTCAGAAGTTTTTTGAATTTTTTTATCTTCAATAACATTTCCTTCTGAATATTCAATTTCTTTCATTTCCCCCTCGCGAAAAGAACGAATTACAAATTTTGTTGAAAGTGCATTTACTGCTTTTATACCTACCCCGTTTAAGCCAACAGATTTTTTAAAAACTTTTGAATCGTATTTTGCTCCTGTATTCATTTTTGAAGAAACGTCAAGAACTTTTCCTAATGGAATTCCTCTTCCATAGTCTCTAATTGAAACTTCCCCTTGCAGTGTTTTAATTTCAATTTTTTTTCCGTTTCCCATCATAAATTCATCAATAGAATTATCTAGGACTTCTTTTAAAAGAACATAAATTCCATCGTCTTGAGATGAACCATCTCCGAGTTTTCCAATGTACATTCCGGGTCGTTTTCGGATATGTTCTTTCCATTCAAGAGTTCTTATGCTATCTTCTGTATATTTTGCTGTCATATTGTTTTAAATCAAAGTCATTTTAAACAAATAAAATCATGTTCAATCTACGAAATAGATAATTTTTTTAAGAAAACACAAATGAAAGTTTTAACAATTAAGCCTCTTTTAAGTTGTAAAAATTGAAGGTCCAAGAAAAATATAATAATTTCAGTTAGTAAATCTTCTTATTATCAATGACAAAGAGCATAGAGGAAACATCATATTACTTTTGTAATAGATTAAAATTTATGTTAATAAATGAGCTGTTTAATTAAAAAAAGATACTAAACTTAATTGTTTAGTATCTTCTTAATTTGCTTATAAATATTTTGTGTGCATTTTAATTATGCAACTCTTTATGTTTTTTTATACCCTCCTTAAGGAATTTTGCAAAAACATGGGGGTCTGGATTATAAAAATAAGGATCTTTTATTAAAACTTTACCATTTTGATCCATAATAATATATGCAGGTTGAGCATTCATTTTAAATCGTGAGATTTGAAAATCAGCATATTTTGATCCTAATGTTTTTTTAGTTTTACCATCATAGCTTGAAACAACCCAATCTTTTTCTGCTAATTTTGTTCTGTCATCAACATACAAAGACACAATAACATAATCATTTTTTAAGATTGGAAGTACAGGACCTTCACCCCAAACATTATCCTCCATTTTCCTGCAATTTACACAGGCATATCCTGTAAAATCGACTAAAACAGGTTTGTTTTGCTCTTTTGCGCATTTCAAAGCTTGTTCATAGTCAAAATAGCCACTCAATCCATGTGGCATTTCATGCTTATCTGCATATTTTGGTTCTTCGCAACCATCTATGGAAGTATTTCCTGCATTCATTCTTACAACTTTTGCAATATCAAATTCATGAGTACTCATAGGAGGTAAATACCCTGAAAGTATTTTCAAAGGAGCTCCAAACATTCCCGGTATCATATACACAACAAAAGCGAAGGTTAGAATAGCAAACATAAGTCTTGGAACTTTTAAAAACGGCAAATCACTATCGTGAGAAAATTTTATTTTGCCTAACAAATAGAATCCCATTAAAGTAAATATTACAATCCAAAGTGCGATGTATATTTGACGGTCTAACAGCCCCCAGTGGTAAATTAAATCTGGAATACTTAAAAATTTCAAACCAAGTGCAAGTTCAATAAATCCAAGTACTACTTTTACAGAGTTTAGCCAACCTCCGGATTGAGGTAATTTGTTCATTAAATTTGGGAAGAATGCAAAAATTCCGAAAGGAATTGCAAAAGCAAGTCCAAAACCGAGCATTCCAATTATAGGTCTTAAAACATCTCCTCCGGCAGATTCTACAAGTACAGTTCCTACAAGAGGTCCTGTGCAAGAAAAAGAAATAACAACTAATGAAAATGCCATAAAAAATGGTGCGAAAAATCCGCCTTTATCAACTTGTTTCTCAGATTTTGAAGTCATCCAACTTGGTAATACAATTTCAAACATTCCAAAAAATGATGCTGCAAAAACCATGAATACAATAAAGAAAAGGACATTTGGTATCCAATGTGTGCTTAGCCAATTTGCAAATTCAGGTCCAAGAAGAAGAGCAACAAGAGTTCCAATAACTGTATATATAAAAACTATTGAGAATGAGAAGAATAATGCTTCAGAACGACTCTTAACTTTTGATTTTTTTTCGTGCATAAAAAATGAAACTGTCATTGGAATCATTGGGAATACACATGGAGTTAAAATTGCTGCTAAGCCTGCTAATAATGCAGCAATAAACAAAGCCCAAAGTCCTCCTTTGTCTGTTGCAGATGTTATCTCTGCTTCGATATTATCCGTATTTTCTGAAATATTTTCATTAGTTTCTACATTTGTTTTGCTTGTATCAATATCCGAAACAACAATTTTATTTGTATCTATAAAATCTTCTATAAGCGTATCAGTTTTAATGGCAGTTTCTGTGTTCTCAGGCTTGTTTTTCTGTAATTGCTTTTTTATTGAGTTTAAGCCAGGAACTTTGAACTTAAATTCTTCATTTAATTGAATACACATTTCCTTACATGCTTGACCATTTAAGGAACCGCTTACTTGAAAGTCTTTATTCGAAGTAACTGTAACAATTTGAGTAAAATATGCTTTGCCTTCAAAAGTTTGAGTATTAGCCATCATAATATCATCATATTCTTTATGAGGTTTTGGCCATTCTGAAACTTCTCCTTTTTTTGAAAAGTTTGTATTTTTTTCAAAAGTGAATGAAAGTGGCGTTCCTCCTGCAGGTTCTGAATATTGACCATATAGATGCCATTCTTTTTCAATTATTGCTTGTGCAACGAGTTTTACTTGGTTTTCATTTAATACTTTTGTGTAAAATTTCCATTTTACAGGCTCAATAATTTGGGAAGTAGCATTAAACGTAGTAAATATTAAGGCTAAAAATGTAAAAATTAAGATTTTATTTTTATTCATTATATGTTTACTTTAAGTTTTTAAATTTTATTATTTTCTTGAAAAAATTTTATTCCAATAAAAAAACATGAGTGTCCGAAACCATTACGCACATTCCAGTTTTATCATTGCATGCTTGTCCTTCAATTAAAAGTATTATTTCTGTTGGCTTATTAATTTTTACTTTTTGAGAAAACATTGCTTTCCCAATAAAATAATGCACATCAATATCAAAAATTTCATCTCTTTCAATTTTTGGGTTTGGTTTTTCTATTACACTATCTGTAAGTGAAAAGGTTTCATTTTTAACAAAGTTAAATTTCAATCTAACAGGTCCTCCTTCTTCAAAATATTGCCCGTATAAATGCCAAGATTTATCAATTATTGCAAATGCTTGGAGTTCAAATTCTGATTCTGAAATATTTTTTACTCTATACACCCATTCAACTGGTGTAATAATCTGGGAATTAGCAATTAATGTTAGTAAACAGGCTATTATAACTAGTGATATTTTTTTCATATGTCTAAAAAGTTAAAAATTTAAAAGTATAAAGTTAATTTACATTTATTACTAAATACTCTTGGATTCGTTTTTATAAAAAAGTTGCAAAATAAAAATAAGATTTATTTTTAATCTATTTTTATACATCTTTTCTTGAAAAATATACTGTTTATAAATCTTATAATATTACTTAGTAAAATTAAAATACACACAAATTTATTTATTTTTAATTTAATTATATTGTAACTATTGTTACTTTTTATTTAAAAAAAACAGAGATACAATAATTGCATCTCCGTATTTGAGTATAACTACCAAATCGTATTATTTATTGCTTTTTTGTTTTTTCAATATCCTTTCATGTTCTTCTTTCGAAGATTTTTCAATTTTAGAGATTGAAATTCTTTTATTGTTTTTGTTGTTATCCGTAAAATATCTTACATAAACGTTATAAACATTTACGGTATTTTCAACCAATGGTTCAGTTTCTCCAATAATATTTTGATAAAATCCAGGCCCTGCATCTTTAAAAGCATCAATAAAATATACAACAGGCTCCAAATCAGTAAAAACTACAATTCCTGAACTATTTGTTAAAACAGGAGGATCTGTAATTGGGTTTGTTAGATTTTCCCAGTCAGTTTGATTTCCATATAAAACCATTTCACAATTAGATACAATATCTTCTGTTCCTTCAAACATAACCAAAATATCTAAATCAGTTGAGCCTTGAATTGTTACTGCATGTGTGTACGTATTGGTTGAATTATAGCCATACGCTTTAAGAACAACCTGATAAATACCTGGAGTTATATAAACATGAGATGGATTTTTTTGATTAGAAATTGTTCCATCGCCAAAATTCCATTCATATTCCTCTGCATATTGAGAGCAGTCAACAAAATTTACTGCTGTATTTATATAATGTATATCTCCACTTACAGCAAAGCAAGCATTTACATCTTCATATTTTGGTGTTCTGTCGCAACTTTCTAATATAAAAATAAATAAAAGAGGAAAGATAATAAGTTTTAAAATTTTCATAATACATAGTTTTAAGGTAAAATAAATTTATAAAATAATGTGAGTTATTCTGTAACTGTTATTTTTAAATATTTTTCTTTGTCTGTTTCTCCGCTTTCTTTTAAATATTTGAAATGCATAAACAAAACTCCTGCTTTTTTTGTTTCAAAAGTCCATTCTTCATGACCGCCACTACCAATTATTCCCATCGTCATATCTTTTATATATTCTTTTTTAATTTCTTTTATAATTTTGGGTTTAATTTTACTTTCAAGACTCCACTTAAAGCCTGTTGTGGGGTTAGCAGCTAATTTTATTACTAATTTTTCATTTAATTTTACAGTATAAGATTTATCTAATTTATCTTCCGGCACATCTTTTAAAACTGTTTTTTTACTGTCGCAAGATTGTAAAGCAAATAGTATTGAAATTGCAAAAAAAGAAATAACTGAAATAGTTAAAAATCGGTTCATAATTATATAATTTTTGTTAATAAATTAATTTATTCTTTGTCTAATAGTTTCATATATCAAAATAGATGCCGCAACTGACACATTTAAAGATTTTATTTCTCCTAAAATAGGAATTTTCACAAACTCATCTGATATTGAAATCACTGGTTTTGAAACACCTTCGTCTTCTGCACCTACAACAATAGCAACAGGAACTTTAAAATCTGAATTATAATAATTCTTTTCTGCTTTTTCACTAGCTGAAATTATTTTAATCCCACTATTTTTTAAATTTTCAAGTGTTTTTCTTAAACTTATTGTCCTACAAATTGGAAGTTTATGCAATGCACCAGCCGATGTTTTAACAGCATCTGCATTTATTTGTGCAGAACCTTTCTCCGGAACAAGTATTGCGTTTGCTCCTGCACATTCTGCAGTTCTAACAATTGCACCAAAATTTCTAACATCTGTAACTCCATCCAGCACAATTATAAAAGGTGTTTTTCCTTCTTCAAAAACTCTTGTTGTAATTTCCTCAATATCATAAAATTTTACAGGAGAAATAAATGCTAAAACTCCTTGATGATTTTTTTTTGTAATTCTATTTATTTTCTGAAAAGGCACAAATTGATGAAGTATTTTATACTTTTTTAAAACTTGTAATAACTCATTTTGCAATTCATTATCTTTGCTTCGAGTTATCAAAACCTTTTCAATTTGTTTATCAGAATTTGCAGCTTCAATAACTGCTCTTGTGCCAAATATAAAATTATCTTTTGCCATATAGACTCCAAAATTACAATAAATTAGTAATTTTGTATGTTTTTTATCATAAATAGCTTTTATTATTATGAAATTTAATTTCAAATCAAAATTAGACACTTTTATAACAGGAGTTTCTCTTGGAATAATCGTTGCTCTTTTTGTTACAACAATTATTATATATGCAAATGCATCCGATTATAATGTTTGGGAGCATTATAAACTTTTTTTTAACAATAACGGGATAGGTAAATTACTGAGAGCAAGAGTTTTAATGTCTTTAAAAGGTGGGGCAATTGCTGTTCTTCCTCTTTTTTATTTGTTTCTAAACCATAAAATGATGAAAGCTGTTAAAGGGCTTATTGCAGTAGTAGCCGTAATAGGAATTATAGTTGTTTGGGGAATTTTGAGTTAAGGATAGAAAAAGAGAAAGTTAAAATGAATCTAAAAAAATAAACTTAGAAATTTTGAAATATTATTTGATTGCAGGAGAAGCATCAGGAGATTTACATGCTTCAAATTTAATGAAAGAATTAAAAAAAGAAGATAAAAATGCCCAATTTAGATATCTTGGAGGTGATTTAATGCAAAAACACGGAGGAAAATTAGTTAAGCACTTTAAGGAAACTGCTTATATGGGATTTGTTGATGTTATTCTTCATCTACCGGCAATTCTTAAAAATATAAAATTCATAAAAAAAGATATTGCCGAATATAACCCCAATGTTTTAATTCTTGTTGATTATCCGGGTTTCAACCTTCGCATTGCTGAATTTGCACATAATGAAGGATTAAAAGTATATTATTATATTTCTCCTAAAATTTGGGCATGGAAGCAATCAAGAGTTCATAAAATAAAAAAATATATAGATAAACTTTTCATAATTTTTCCTTTTGAAAAAGATTTTTACAAAAAATTTGACTATGAAGTTGAATATGTTGGCAATCCGATTATGGATGCAATTGATATTTCAAAATCAGACATTCTTGAATTTAAAAAAAAGTATAATCTTAATGAGAAAAAAATAGTAGCATTATTGCCGGGAAGCCGTAAACAAGAGATAAAACATAACTTTCCTATTATGTTAAAAATAGCTGCAAAATTTCCTGATTATCAATTTGTTGTTGCTCAATCTTCTGTTCTTGATAAAAAAATATTTGCAAAACATATTAGCAAACAAGACATTAAACTTGTTTATGATAACACTTATGAATTACTAAAACATTCAGAAGCAGCCCTTGTTACTTCTGGGACTGCAACTTTGGAAACTGCTATTTTAAATATTCCTGAACTTGTCTGTTATAAAGGTGATTATATTTCATATAAAGTTGCAAAAAAAATAGTGAAAGTAGAATTTATTTCTTTAGTAAACCTTGTTATGCAAAAAGAAGTTATAAAAGAATTTATTCAATATAAAATGACTGTTGAAAACATTTCTAATGAATTAAATCTTCTACTTAAAGATAAAAAATACAAAGCAAATATGCTAAATAATTTTGAACTTATGAGAAAAAAACTTGGAGGAAAAGGTGCTTCAAAAAGAACTGCAAAAATCATTTTTGAAAGTTTAATATAGTTTCGTTAAAAACGAATAAATGACAGTTGCAAACGAATATAGATTAATTTTCAACGAAAATAAAATATTTAAAAAAAATCAGTTAAAACATTGATTTTAAACAAAAAAGAAAATATTTTTGTACTATTAAATGTTTTATTAACAAATTAAATCTATACAAAAATGAAAAACAAACTTTTTAATTATTTAACACTTTTTATTTTAAGTGTTGTTGTACTTTCTGCCTGTAAGAAAGACGAGCCAAGTTACGATTTGTCAGGAACAGTTACAAACAGTACAGAAACAACTGTTAGTAACGCTGTCATCAAACTTTACAGTGCTGATTCCGAGGTTTCTTCCACAACTTCAAATTCTGATGGAAGATATAGTTTTAGTGGTATAAAAAGTGGAACTTATTCCATAAAGGTTACTAAGCAAGGATATAATGAGAGTAGTGAAGATGTAACCATTGACGGTGAGACTTCTAAAAATATAACTATCTTAGGTAGTGCAAATGTTTCAGGACGAATTATCAACTCTCAAACAGGAGAAGGGCTTGAAAATGCAACAGTTAGCTTTGCTTTTAACGACAACAAATCAACAGATGATATGATTGTTGAAATTCAAGTTGTAACAGATGCCTACGGAAATTATATTTTTGAAAACGGTCCTATCGGTAATTTTACTTGTACTATTTCTGCTGATGGATTCACAACAAGAGTAATTTCAAATATTATAATACATGAAGGAACTAACTCACTGGAACAATCAACAATTGTTGAAGTAATAGAAGAAGGAGAATTAAGAGTAGTACTTACTTGGGGACAAAATCCAAGCGATTTAGATTCTCATTTAACTGGACCATTAGCTAGTGGCGAAAGATTTCATATTTATTACTCTCATAAAAATGATGACAATGTTTCTCTTGATGTTGATGATACTTCAAGCTTTGGACCAGAAACTGTTACAATAAACAATTTTTTAAATGGGATGTATAGATATTCAATTTATAATTATAGCGAGCAATCTGTCGAAGGTGGTGCTCAAATTGAAACATCTCCTACAAAAGTTGAAGTTTATGATTACACAGGTAAAATCCACACTTTTGTAGCACCTACATTTACAACTGGAAGCGGAAATACTTGGAGAGTTTTTGAAATAAACTCCACAGGTTCAGGTATAAGTATTGTTCCTATTAATACTTATGTTCAATCTTCTGGCAGTAGCACAGTAGAAAAAAGTATTGGAACCAAAGGATACACATCATATAATATCAATGATTTTTAGATTGTTATTTTAAACAAAAAAAAATGTCATCTATTTTGGATGACATTTTTTTATACACTAAACTTTTCTTTGTTGTTGGGTAAACTCATACTTCTTTTTCAATACACTTTATGAGATTTGAAAATTTTAAAATTAGTCGACCTACAATGATTTAATTTAAAATTTGTATATTTGAAAAAACAAATTCAATTTTTATGAAAACAATTTCAAATATTTCAATAATCCTTTTAATAGTTATTTCATTCTCTGCCTATTCCCAAGACTCAACATTCTATTCAACTCTCGATGTTAGGGTAACAGATATGGATAAAAACATAAGCCCCGGGGATAAAATTTTTTTTGTAAGTAAAAAAACAAACATAGTTTATTCAAAAATTTCAGATAAAAACGGAAAGTTTAAAATAAAACTGCCAAACGGTTCAGAATATCAAATAAAAATAAAATCTTTTGACCAGGATATGAACTATATGGCAATAGATGTTGCAGATTCTAATTATGATATGGAATTTGAGTTAAGCATAATGTATGAACTTCCAAAAACTTACACATTGAAAAATGTTCATTTTGATACTAACAAGGCAAGTTTAAAATCCGGTTCTTTTAAATCTTTAAATGAACTTGCAGAATTTATGACTTATAAGGAAACTCTAAAAATTGAACTTGCAGGGCATACTGACAGTGATGGAGATGATGAGGCAAATAAAAAACTTTCGCAAAGGCGTGCAGAAACAGTTAAAAAATATTTAATAAAAAAGGGGATTTCTGCAAACAGGTTAGTTGCAAAAGGTTATGGTGAAACACAGCCCATTGCAACAAATTTAACAGACAATGGCAAAAGCCTCAACAGAAGAACAGAAGTTAGAATTTTGGAGCAGTAATCATGTCATTTCAATTCTTTGCGGATACTTAATTTCAATCAGAAACAGTCCACGAGCAGGAACAGAAACTCCTGCATTTGACCTGTCTTTACTTTCAATTACATTTTTAAATCCTTGAATATCTAATTTTCCTTTTCCTACTTCAATTAATGTTCCTGTTATTGCTCTAACCATATTTCTTAAAAACCGATTAGCTTCAATTGTAAAAATTATTTGCTCATTTCTTTCAGTAAAATTCGCTTGTATTATTTTGCAGTTGTTTGTTTTAGTATCTGTATGAAGTTTGCTAAAACTAGTAAAATCTATGAAATCAAACAAAACTTGTGCTGCTTCATTCATCTTTTTAAAATCAAGTTTTGTAAAAGTTTGAAAGGATTGGTCTTTTATAAAAGGGTTTTTATAAGTATGAAATCTGTATTCGTAAGTCCTGGAAATTGCAGAAAATCTTGCATGAGCATCGTCTTTCACTTTAAAAATCTTATGAATAACAATATCTTTACTAATAAAATTATTTGCTTTAAAAATGAGCCGAGGAATGTCCGTAATTTCCTCATTTACATTAATATGTGCAATATAATTAATTGCATGAACACCTGCATCAGTTCTTCCTGCACCATACACTTTAATTTCATTTTTTAGCAATAATGTAAAAGCTTTCTCTAACACTTCCTGAATTGAGATTGCATTTGTTTGGTATTGCCAACCGTGAAAATTTGTTCCTCTGTATGATAATCTTATAAAATACCTCACTATTATTGTTTAATTGCAAAACTAACAACCTCCTCAATTTTTCCTTCAGAGTTTTCAATTGGGATATAAGTACTGAATAATTTAATTAGTTCATCTCCTATTTTAATAACTTGAAGAGATTCCATAGTTTTTCCTCTTCTAAGTTGTCGCCAAAAGTTTTTAAATGCCTCTTCATTTTGTGGTTCCGAACTAAAACTTCCTTGAAAATTATTTATTATATCTTCTTTCTCTTTTTTAAATAATTTTAAAAACCCGGGACTTATATCTTTAATTCGTCCGTTTTTATTAAAAACTGCAGTATAAGCAACAGAATTTAAGGCATTTAACTTATTCGATATATTAATATTTCTTATATTTAATTCATCAGTTGCAGATTGCATTTCCTCAATATTCTGTCTTATCTCTTCTTCTTGTGAAGCTGTTTGTTCGGATTTTATTTTTGTTTCTCTAAGTAATTCTGCAGTTCTTACATTAATTTTCACCATTGATATTGCAGATGCAATACTTTCACTAATTTGTTCAGTAAAATCAATTTTATATTTTTCAATTTCTTTGAAAGAAGCAAGTTCAACAACACCATAAACTTTTTCATGGAAAATTAAAGGTACAATTAAAAGTGTTGCTGGTCTTTCTTCTCCTAAGCCAGAAGTTATTTTTAAATAGTTTTGAGGAATTTTTGTCATAAAAATTGTTTCTTTTTCAAGAATACATCTCCCCACTAAACCTGTTCCCCATGGAATCTTTTTTTCAAGCATCTTACGCCTTCCATATGCATAACTAGCAGTTAATTCAATAATTTTTTCTCCTTTTTCATATTCATTTATAATAAATAAACCGCCTTGATTTGCACCAATATAACTAACCAAATCACAAATTATCTCATATGCCAATTCTTCAATATTATCGGAATGTTCACGAATAATCTCAGAAAACTTTGCGTTTCCAATTGTTGCCCAATTCCGTCGTTCATCATTTTCTTTTCTTTTTTTCTCAATTTCTTTGGCTTCAAGAAAACTTTGCTTCATCTTAACTAAGGAGTTTCCAATACTATCATCAGATGTCAAAGCATTATATTCAAAATCAAAATTACCTGCCGAAATTTCTTTTATAAACTGGGATGTTTTATCTAAATTAGAATTTATAGTATTTATAGATTTGTTAATATTTGAGATTTCATCATCTTTATTAGTATTTAAAATTTTTATATTTGAAACTAATCCAATTGCCATGGCTTCTAATACTGATGAAGTTTTTTTTAGCCGTTTAAAATAAGAACTAATAATAAACCATGTAATACTTAAGGAAAAGATAATAATTAAAAGAGAGATTATTAGAAAGCGAATATTAAATTTCACAGAAATTATATTTGAATCTGAAAATATATTAAGATATAGCAAAACATATAATAAGGTAAAAACAAAAACTAAAGTTAAAAAAGTATATATTAATATTTTTGATTTAATGTTTAATTTCATTTTGTTGATTTTTATTTATTTAAACGATAAATAATTATTTAAATTAAATATAATTTTAGCTTAAAATGGCTTGTCCTACAAAATTACATTTTAATTCTATAAAGAGCAAATATATAAAACCTACACATAGGACAAATTGATATGTATTATATTTTTTAAATAAGCATTAACTTATTTTATTATGCTGTAGTTTATATGTTTTTTCTTTTTTTGATACGAGGCGAAAAATCCTGCTACGGTATAGGAATAATACAAAGGGTTTACTGAAAAGAAAAAATGTGCCTTGTATGAAAATATTAACCCAAATCTATCTTATCTATATATGATGGTTAATAAGTATTACAAATGTATGTTTATTGAATTTATAAACCTTTATTATGTTTAGCATAATAGTTAATACAGGTTAACATACGGTATTTTATGACCTATATTATATATGATTTGACATAAAAATATTGGAGTTTCATCAAAAAACAACATAATTATTTTTAATAAATACTTTTTTAATTAAATTTGTGTTTTGTATAAAAATATCAACTTATGAAAAACACGCCATTTTACACTTTAATTTTATTTATTGGTTTAGCATCTATGCTTCTAACAAACTGTAAATCAGGAGAAGATGCTAATAAAGACGAATTAGAAGGCAAAACTGTTGAGCTCTCTGATATAAGAGAAGAGATACTTATTTCAATGCTTGCACCTTCCGATATGGCTGTCATGCTTATTGATAATCCTGACCTTTACTTTAATAAGGATATAATTAATCCAACATTTCATGCAGATAAGTATAATACAAATTCAAAAATAGCACTAAATATTGGGATATATACTGCTGATTTAAGTTATGCAAGTCTATTTGAACAAGAACAAATTACTTATGATTATTTAGATGTTGTAAAAGGAATGTCTGAGGAACTGGGAATAACAAATTCCATTGAAAAAAGGCATTTAGATATGATAAAAAATACGAAACTTAATAAAAATGAAATGATTCGAATTATAAATGAATCATTTATGAATACAGATGCTTATCTTAGAGAAAACAATCGTTCAAAAGCAATTACAATGATTCTAATTGGTGGTTGGGTTGAGGCACAACATATTGCAGTTTCATTATCTAAAGGTTCTCCTAAGACAAATGCACAATTAACTGAGAGTATTCTTGCCCAAAAAATTTCATTAGAGTTAATGACAAAAGCATTAGAAAATGTTTATAAAGATGAAACAATGATTTCTTTGAAAAAAGATATAAATAATATCTATCAGGCATACATTCTGCTTGAAGATAATATGACGGATGAGAATTTTAAGAATTTCTGCGACTTAATTACAGAAGTTAGAATGAATTATGTTGTTTAATTATAATATCAATCCCAACTACACAAAAAAAATAAGCATGACTAAAAATATTGTAAAATATATTGCTGTCTTAGCAATCTCTCTAATTTTTTTCAATAATTCTTCTGCTCAATGTATTGATTTGGTTAAGCATAAAGGCTTCACATATTTAGATACAGGAAAATACATACCTGAAGCAAGGTTTAATGCTCTTCCTCTAAGAGAAGGGGATGATGTTGATATTTATAAATCTTTTTTTAAAGGTCGCAGTTATAGAATTGTTGTTGTTGGTGCTGAAAATATGCCAAAGCTGAATTTTAAAGTAACAAATTTTCAAAGACACGTACTTTATGATAGTAATAAAACAAAAATGGAAAGTTGGGATTTTAAATCAGATAAAAATCAAAATTTAATTATTTCGGTTGAAGTTCCAAAACAATCTGACAAAAAGAAAAAGCCAGAAAGTGGCTGTGTTGCTGTAATCGTTGGTTTTACATTTGATTAATTTTATTTTATATAAAAATACTATCAGCTTTTTTGATTATTTTTTCAAAAAAGCTGTTTTTTATTTTATGAGAGATTTTATTTGTATTTAACCAATTTATAAAATCAACAGTATTTAAATTTGCAATTAATTCTTTTCCTGTCATAGGACAACCTCCCATTCCATTAAAAACAGTATCAAAGTTTCTGCATCCAGCATTATAGGCAGCTTCAATTTTATTTATTGTGTCTTCACTTTTAGTATGAAGATGTAGGTTAAATTCTACATCAGGGTATTCTCTAATAAGGTTTGAGAAAACTAGTCCTATTAGGTGAGAAGTTCCCGATGCTGTTGTATCTGCAAGAGGAAAATATCTTATCCCCATATTATAAAGCACTTCTAACCAGTCCATTAAAATATCAATTCCCCAATCATCGTCATAAGGATTTCCAAAAGCAACAGCAATAGTAATAATTGGTTTTTTATTATATTTTTCGCAAATATTTAATACTTTTTCAACCGTTTTTATTGATTTATTCAAGTCTGCATTCATATTTCTTTTCTGAAATACATTTGAAATTGAAAAAGGATAATTTATATAATCAACAATACTGTACTGTGATGCAATTTCCGCATATCTTTCATTTCCTACAAGAACAGAAATTTTAGTGTTAAATTTTTCTTTTATACTTTCTAAAACTTCCGATGTATCTTTCATTTGAGGAACAGCTCTTGAAGAAACAAAACTTCCAACATCAATTGTGTCAAATCCCACTTTTAATAGTTCGTTTATGTATTCAACTTTTTTGTTGGTAGGTATAATATTTTTTAATGCCTGCATGGCATCTCTAGGAGATTCTGTTATTTTTATCATTTTTTTTTATTTGAAAATTACAAAAAAGCAGTCGGTCTATAAGCCGGATTCTGTACTTAAAAAACTTATTTAAGTTTCTGCCATTTATCTATCTTATAATTCACATTATAAGTTTAGCTCTCAACCCCTCAGCATAGAACGAGTAGCCCTAAAATACTGATATACATGAGATTGCAACTTACAAGAGGAACGAGTGTTACAGTTACCTGCAACACCGGTGAGCTCTTACCTCACCTTCTCACCCTTACCAAAATAAATTTGGCGGTTATTTTCTTCTTCCTTACTATGCTCTCACAAGCATCTTCCTGTTAGGAAGTGTAATACTCTGTGTTGTCCGGACTTTCCTCTTTTTCATAATAAATTTGAAAAAGCGACAGAACAACCGACTGCTCGGCAAAGTTAATATGTTTAATATTAGATATTCTTTTTTTTTAAAATATTATGCAAAAAAAAATGCGAACTTAAAAAGTTCGCATTTTTTAAAATTAATTATTTTATGAAACTTTTTCAAGTTTTTTCATTATAGAAAAAATAAAGCCCGCAGCAATAATTGTAAGAATAACAAAAATTAACCAAACTTGCCAAATTTGAATTCTTTCATAAAAATAACTTCCTATCCACAAGAAAAGATTACCTACTGCTGTTGTTCCCAACCAAGCACCTTGCATTATTCCTTGATATTTAGGAGGAGAGACTTTTGAAACAAATGAAAGTCCCATTGGGCTTAAAAATAATTCGGCAACCGTAAGCATAAAGTATGTACTTATAAGCCACTGAACTCCAACTCTTGGCGATTCAGGAGTTAGTTCTTTAAAAGCTGGTAAACTGAGTGACCCTATTAAAAGAATCAAAAATGCAAAAGAAGAAAGAATCATACCAATTCCTATTTTTTTAGGAGTTGAAGGTTCTTTTTTTCTTTTTCTGAGCCAAGCAAAAATGCCTACAACAACAGGAGTTAAT
>CAMZKV010000069.1 GCA_947311445.1 uncultured Chlorobiota bacterium
GGAATATGAATGAGCCAATTGGTTTGCTTGGGTCTTTAAGTCCTGCTCTGTTTCTTTGAATTGCTTTTACAATTTTTTCAACAGCATCATCTTGCCCAATTACTTTTTCTTTTAGTTGAGATTTCATTTCAAGCAAACGAATGCTTTCAGCTTTTGCAATTCTGTTTGCAGGAATACCTGTCATCATTGCAACTACTTTTTCGACTTCGGGTTGGTCAACAGTATCTCTATTTAATGAAAGATTTTTTGTCCATTGTTTTTTTGCTTCTTCCAATTCAGATAAAAGATTTCGTTCTCTATCTCTAATTGATGCAGCAGCTTCAAATTCTTGGTTATTGATTGCTTCTTTTTTTTCATTGATTAAAGCATCAATTTTTTCTTCAATTTTAGAAATATTTTCCGGAACTTTCAAATTCATAATATGAACTCTTGAACCTGCTTCATCAAGTGCATCAATAGCTTTGTCCGGAAGGTGTCTGTCGCTAATGTACCTGTTTGTTAACTTTACGCATGAGGTTATTGCATCTGCTGTGTATGAAACATTATGGTGGTCTTCGTATTTATCTTTTATATTATTTAATATTTCTATTGTTTCTTCTACAGTTGTAGGGTCAACTAAAATTTTTTGAAAACGTCTTTCTAATGCTCCGTCTTTTTCAATATGTTGGCGATATTCATTTAATGTAGTTGCACCAATTGTTTGAATTTCGCCTCTGGCAAGTGCTGGTTTTAGCATATTTGAAGCATCTAATGAGCCACTTGCACCACCTGCACCAATTATTGTATGTATTTCATCAATAAAAAGGATAACATCCGGGTTGTCAATAAGTTCGTTTAAAATTGTTTTCATCCGCTCTTCAAATTGTCCTCTGTATTTTGTTCCTGCAACAACAGATGCCATATCAAGAGTTACAATTCTTTTATTGAATAGTACTCGGGAAACACTATTTTCAATAATTCTTATAGCAAGACCTTCAACAATAGCAGATTTGCCTACACCAGGTTCACCAATTAAAATAGGGTTGTTTTTTTTTCTTCTGCTTAATATTTGGACTAATCTTTCAATTTCATTTTGTCTTCCAACTATTGGGTCGAGTTTGTTTTCAGAAGCAGATTTTGTTAGGTCAACACCGAAATTATCTAGGACAGGAGTGTCGCTATCTGATCTTTTTTTCTTTCGTTTTCTTTTATCTTCATAAGATTCGTCTTCAAAATCATCATCATCATCATCATCGTCAATATCTTCTGTTCCTCCTGCTTGATTAGATACCCAAGAAAGTAATATGTCTTTTACTTTATCATATGTTAGCTTATTTTCATTAAATATGTTGAAAATTATTCCTTTATCGATTTGCTCTTCTTTAATTATTGCTAAAGCAAGATGATCTGGTGTTGCATATTTCTCATTAAAATCTTTTGTTTCAAGCCATAAAAATTTTAAGGTTCTTGCAGTTGATTTTAATAAAGGTATCTCGTCAGGATGAAAATCACTAACATCTTTATCTTTGATTTTATTTTCTATTGATTTTTTTATAATTTCTAAATCTATTGCAAAATCAATTAATATTTGAATTATATTAGAACGACCTTCTCTTAATATACCTAGAAATAAATGTTCATTTCCAATATAATCATTTCCAAGCCTTACGGCTTCTTCTCTACTATAAGAAATTATTTTCTTTAATTGTCTTGAATATTTTTTATCCATTTTACTTTTATGTTTTTTTAAAACCTACAAAGTTATAAAAAACTAATTATTTAAACTGTATTTTGCATAGTTTTAAACAAAAAATAAGCGATTATCATTTTGACAATCGCTTAGGTTGTATTGTTTTTAATTTTACTTTGTAGTTATTTTTTATTATTATCTTTAGTTTTTATTTTTTTTTCACTTAATTTTTTTGTCTGGTTTTCCTTTTTTTCTTCTTTATCTTTTTCTTCTTTGAATTCAAGGATGTTGTTTTCAGATAAGATATTATACCATTTCAGTACTTTTTTTATATCTGAAACATATACTCTGTCTTGGTCGTATTCGGGTAAAACTTCTTTGAAATATGCTTTTAAATCTTGTGAGCTTGATTTTGAGCTTATCGTTTTTTTGCCATCTTCTTTTTTGAAAATACTTTTAAGTACATCTTCTAATTTAACATCTTCATCGGTTGTAAATATTGATATGTCACTTAAAGAACTTATTTGCTCAGTTGCAAAAGCACTTGAACGTTTTTTGTCATTGATTGATTCAATTATGATACCGGTTTTTGATTGGGCAATGTGTTTGTATAAACCTGGTTTTCCTGATATTGCTAAGATTTTACTTAAGTCCATATTTGTTATAAAATTTTCACAAATGTAATTTTATTTTTTATATCAAAAAATTTATTGAAGAATTTTATGAATTGTAAAAAAAATAATATATCATTTTCAAGAATATAAAACATAATTAAATATATATTTGCAAAAAAATAAATTAAATTTATAGATAATGAAAATTGCAATGATAGGAACTGGTTATGTCGGTTTGGTATCGGGTACTTGTTTTGCAGAAACCGGTGTTGAAGTGATTTGCTTTGATATTGACCAAAAGAAGGTTGAAAATCTTAGGAAAGGTATTATCCCTATATATGAGCCAGGATTAGAAAAAATGGTAAATAGAAATATCGAAAATAATCGTTTGTCATTTTCAACAGATTTGGCAAATAATTTAAAAGGTATTCAAGTAGTTTTTAACGCTGTGGGTACACCTCCAGATGAGGATGGAAGTGCAGATTTAAAATATGTTCTTCAGGTTGCAAAAGAAGTTGGACAAAAAATGGAAGATTATTTAGTTTTTGTAACAAAAAGTACTGTTCCAATTGGAACAGCGGAGAAAGTTAAAAAAACTATCCAAATTGAACTTGATAAAAGAGCAGAGAATATAAAGTTTGACGTTGTATCAAATCCTGAGTTTTTAAAGGAAGGTAGTGCTGTTAATGATTTTTTAAAACCTGATAGGATTGTTATTGGACTTGAATCTGAGAAAGCAGAAAAAATAATGAAACGTTTGTATAAACCTTTTGTTCTTAATGGCCATCCAATTTTATTTATGGATATTCCTTCTGCTGAAATGACAAAATATGCTGCAAATTCGATGCTTGCAACAAAAATTAGTTTTATGAATGATATTGCAAATTTTTGTGAGATTGTTGGGGCTGATATAAATAGTGTAAGAAGAGGTATTGGAAGTGATGATAGGATAGGGAATAAGTTTTTATATGCAGGAACAGGATATGGAGGGTCTTGTTTTCCGAAAGATGTTCAGGCACTTATAAAGACTGCTGATGAAAATAATTATTCATTGGAAATATTAAAAGCTGTTGAACGTGTTAATAATAAACAAAAATCAGTTCTTTATAATAAACTATATGAGTATTTTAATGGAAATTTAAAGGGTAAAAATATTGCAATTTGGGGGCTTTCTTTTAAGCCAAATACTGATGATATGAGAGAAGCTCCGTCTTTGGTATTGATAAATAAATTATTAAATGTTGGGGCAAAAATTAAAGCTTTTGATCCTGTTGCTATGGAAGAAGCAAAAAGTATTCTTGGAGATAAAATCCATTTTTCAGAAAATAAATCAGATGCACTTAAAGATGCAGATGCTCTACTTTTAGTAACTGAATGGAACGAATTTAGACTGTTAAATCTTAATGAAATTAAACGGTTAATGAGAAAATATGTAATTTTTGATGGGAGAAATATTTATGAACCTGAGGAAATAAAAAATAATGGTTTTGATTATTTTGGAATAGGAAGATAAAAAGTTTATTATATGAAGAAAATCTTAGTTACCGGAGGGGCAGGTTTTATTGGCTCACATTTATGCGAAAAATTATTAAATGAAGGAAATGAAGTTTTGGCATTGGACAATTTCTTTACAGGAAGTAAAAATAATATTGTTCATTTGATGGACAATAGTTATTTTGAACTCATCCGACACGATATTACAATGCCATTTATGGCAGAGGTTGATGAAATCTATAATCTTGCTTGTCCGGCTTCACCAATTCATTATCAATATAATGCAATAAAAACTGTAAAAACGTCTGTCCTTGGAGCAATTAATATGCTAGGATTGGCAAAACGAACAGGTGCAAAAATATTTCAAGCATCAACTAGTGAGGTTTATGGCGATCCAAAAATTCATCCTCAACCGGAAACCTATTGGGGGAATGTTAATACCATCGGTATTCGTTCTTGCTATGATGAAGGGAAACGAGTTGCAGAAACTTTATTTGTTGATTACCACAGACAAAATAAAGTAAGAATTAAAATTGCACGTATTTTTAATACTTACGGTCCCAATATGCACCCTAATGATGGAAGGGTTGTATCTAATTTTATTGTGCAATCACTTCAAAATGAAGATATTACAATATATGGAAATGGAGAACAGACTAGAAGTTTTCAATATATTGATGATTTGATATCAGGCATCACAAGTTTAATGAATAATACTGATGAAGATTTTATAGGTCCTGTAAATATTGGAAATCCCGGAGAGTTTACTATTCTTGAATTAGCACAGAAAGTAATTGAATTAACAAATTCAAAATCAAAAATAATTTTTATGCCTTTGCCCGAAGATGACCCCTTGCAAAGGAAACCCGACATTACACTTGCAAAAAAAGAATTGAAGTGGGAACCTAAAATTGATTTGGAAGTTGGTTTGTTAAAGACTATTGCATATTTTGATAAACTCTTGATAAGCAAAAAATAATACATCTTATGCGAAAAACACTTTTATTTTCTTTATTATTTTCAATAATTTTCTTAAAAAGCTATTCTCAAAAAAATACACCTGAAAAACCAAAATTAATCATAAGCATTTTTGTTGAAGGAATGAGATATGATTATTTATATAAATATTGGGATAAATTTAGTGAAGGAGGGTTTAAAAAACTGATTAACAAAGGAATGTTCTTTAAGAATGCTGAATATGAATATCTTTATACTAAGTCATCATCTGGATATGCTACTTTTGTAACCGGAGCAAATCCATCTCAACATGGAATTATTAATACTTATTGGTATAAAAACCTCTCCAATGAAAAAATATTTTGTATTCAAGATAAAAAATCAAAACTTTTAGGAACAAAATATAAAGAAGAAGGTTATTCCCCTGCAAAACTACTTAGCTCCACTTTTTCAGATGAATTAAGATTGTCAAATTTCAAACAATCAAAAGTAATAAGTATTTCACCTAAAAGTTATGCGGCAGTTTTATCTGGAGGGCATTTAGCAAATGCTGCTTATTGGTTTGATAAACAGACGGGTAAATGGATTTCATCAAATTATTATTTTTCTCAAATTCCTAAATGGGTTGATAGGTTTAATGACAAGAAATTCCCTGATATATATTTGAACAAAGAATGGAATACTTTTCTTTCACATGAAAAATATGACAAATGTTTAGCTGACAATAATTCATTTGAAATAGGTTTTATTGGAGGAGAGAATACATTTCCTTATAATTTATCATCATTGAAAAATATTGTTGGATATGATATTCTTAATTCAACACCATTTGGAAATACATACACAAAAGATTTTGCAGTTTCAGCAATTGTTAATGAAAATCTTGGTAATGATGAATATTGCGATTATTTGAATGTGAGTTTTACTGCCAGTTCAAATATAACTCGAAAATTTGGTATTAGATCTGTTGAAATTGCAGATACTTATGTTCGGTTAGATAGAGATTTGCAGCATTTTTTGAGTTTTATTGAAGATTTTGTTGGAATTGAAAATACTGTTATTGTTCTTACCGCAGATAGGGGTTCCTCAGATTCTCCTAGATTATTGAAACAAATTAATATGCCGGGTGGATATTTCAAAGATAAAAATGCAGAAATTTTATTAAAAAGTTTTGTAAAAGCAATTTACGGAAAAAACAATTTTATAGAATATTTTGATGGAAGTAATATTTATTTGAACAGAAATAGAATTGAAGATGCAAAATACAGTTTGTATGAAATACAACAAAAAGTTGCAAGTTTTTTGGTGGATTTCACAGGAGTTGCAAATAGTGTAACCTCAGTTGATTTGGAAAGTAGAAATTATACATCAGGAATGTTGTTAAGAGCTCAAAACAGCTATCATAAAAAAAGGTCGGGGGATATTTCTGTAATTCTAGAAGCAGGTTATGTCCCTGGGAGCGATGATGAATTTGGTTCAGGATACAGGAATTATACAAATGTTCCATTAATATTTTATGGGTGGAAAATTAAATCCGGTGAAAGTTATAAGCCTGTATCAATGACAGATGTTGCACCAACACTTGCTAGATTTCTTCAAATTGCCTATCCAAATGCTTCCACAGGAAAAGTTTTGGATGAGATATTGAAATAATAATTATATTCATAATACATTGTTTTTTTATTGGTTGTATGTTATTTGATTATGATTTTATGTGTAGGGTAAATGTTGGTACCTCATACTTCATGGAAAAACTCTAATGCTTCTTCATTATTTACTTTTTCTTCAATTATAAATCTTATAATATCCTTAGTTAAAATTAGAAAAAAAATGTAATTTTACTGAAATTTTTAAAAATCTAATTATTATGAAAAAATTACTCGTAATTTTTGTAGTTTTAATTCTTGTTTTAATAGTTGCCGTTGTTTCAATCCCTATCCTTTTTAAAGGACAAATTATTGAAGCCTTTCAAGAAGAAGCAAATAAAAATCTTAATGCAAAACTTGAGTTTAATGATTTAAATTTATCGTTAATATCAAATTTCCCAAATGTAAGTGCTGATATTGAAGACCTTTCAGTAGTTGGAATAGATACATTTGCAATTGATACATTAGTCAGTTTTGAAAAGTTTAAGGCTACTTTGGATTTAATGAGCCTAATTTCCGGAGATGAAATTAAAGTTAAGCAATTAATACTTGATAAGCCAAATGTAAATATAAAAATCTTGCAAAACGGTATTTCAAATTATGATATTGCAAAAGAAGACACCACTGCTAAAAATATAGAAGATTCATCAGAGGGTTCAAAATTTAAAATAAATCTAGATAAATTTGAAATTAAGAATGGAAATGTAATTTATGACGATAGAAAAGAAAATATCTATGCTTTAGTAAAAAATATTAATTATGTTTTATCAGGAGATATGACAGAGAAGTTTACAAATTTAGATATGAAACTGATTATTGATGCATTAACCGTTAAATCTAGAGGTATTACATATCTTAATAAAACAAAAACTACTTTTAATTCAGAAATTGAAGCAGACATAGAAAATTCAAAATACACTTTTAAAGAAAATACTTTTACATTAAATGAAATTAACCTTGGATTTGATGGATATTTAGAAATGCCCGAAGAAGATATAATTATGGATTTTACATTTAAAACAAAAAAGGCAAAGTTTAAAGATGTATTATCAATGATTCCTGCTATTTATAAAAAAGATTTTGCAGATGTTAAAACTTCCGGTAAATTCAAATTAAACGGATATGTTAAAGGTACAATGACAGAGGAATTAATGCCTGCATACGGAGTAAATCTTTTGGTTGATAATGCGTTTTTTAAATATCCTGATTTGCCAAAATCTGTTGAGAACATAAATGTGAATATGAAAGTGGATGCCGAAGCTGGAACAGGTGATAATATTACTATAGATGTTAAAAAAGCAAATTTAACAATGGCAAATAATCCTATAAGTATCAAAACTTTTATAAAAATGACAAAAGCAGACATTGCCATGCAAGGAAACATTAAAGGCAAAGTAGATTTTAATACTATAAAAGATGTAGTTCCAACAGAAGATATGAAATTAACAGGATCTATGACGACAGACATAAATTTTAAAGGAAATATGTCGGATCTAGAAAAAGAAGACTATGAAAAATTTGACGCAAATGGAAATCTTACTGTTGAAAAAATGAAAATTGATGCAGTAGATATGCCAAAAGTTAATATACAAAAAGCAAATATGGATTTTTCTCCTCAATTTGTTTATTTAAAACAATTTGATGCAATTGTAGGAAAAAGTGACTTACACCTTGTCGGAAAAATTAAGAATATTTTCTCATACATTTTTAAAGATGACTTATTAACAGGAACTTTTGATTTTAATTCAGGCTTTCTTGATGTTGACGAACTAATGAAAGCATCGGAAAGTGATGCGGAAGGACAAGAAACAGAAAATAAAACAGATGAAACTGAAGTTATTGAGATACCTTCAAATCTTGATTTCACACTTAATTCAAGAATAAATAAAATTAAATACGATAAACTTTCAATTACAAATGCAGTTGGGAAAATAATTATAAAGGACAGTAAATTAGAGATGAAAAATCTAAAAATGAATATGTTAGGAGGTGCTATGACAATGAATGGTTCCTACGATAGCAAAAAATTATCCGAACCACTTGCAGATTTAAACATGAGTATTAGTAATTTTAATATTTCGAAAACAGTTAAAGCATTTACAAGCATTAAAGCAATAGCCCCAATTATTGAAAATTGTACTGGAAATATCTCAGCAGATATAAGTTTGAAGTCAATTTTAGATACAGAAATGATGCCTGTTCTTAAAACAATTATGAGCTCAGGAAGTATAAACTCAAATAATATTTCAATTTCAAATAACAGTTTGTTAGGAAAACTTGCAGGAAAAACTAAGCAAAATAAGTTTAAATCTCCAAGAGTAAATAACTTGAACCTTAAATACATTATTGATAAAGGAATATTGAATGTGTTGCCAACAGACTTTAAAATAGCTGGAACAAAAGTAAATTTTGGAGGGACACAATCTTTAGATAAAAAACTTGATTTTAATCTTGGAATGTTATTACCAAAAGGAGTTGCAGGAGCATTGGTTTCAAAACTAAATATTGGAAAATCTCAAGAAAATGTTGATGTAACTGCAAAAATTGGAGGAACTTCTGACAAACCTAAAATTGTTGGTTTCAGTAGTGCTTTAACAGATGGTTTAAAGGATGAGGTAGTTAAAAAAGTTGAAGAAGTAAAAGACAAAGTAAATAAACAAACAAAAAAAATACTTGATGATGCAAAAAAACAAGCCGATAAGATAATTAAACTAGCTGATAATCAGGCTAATAATATTCGTAAAACTGCAAAAAAATCAGGAGATAAATTAATTTCTGAAGCTGAATATCAAGGCAATCAAATGATTAAAAAGGCGAGTAATCCTATTGCTAAAAAACTGGCACAAGAAGCAAAAAAGAAGTTAGTAAATGAAGCAAAAGGACAAGCAAGAACTATAAATTCTAAAGCAGATAAAGAAGCTAAAAAAGTTATAAACGTTGCAAAAGCTAAGTCTGATAAGATTATGACTGATGCTCGGAGGAAAGCAAAACTGTAGTTGCCTTAAAAAAAAATAAATTAAACTACCAATAATAAATATTTTTAACTTGCTGAACAATAATTAATTAGATAACTCTATACTTATGAAGTCCTGGCTGTTTGCACTTATTTTAGCAATATTATTTTCAATACTTTCAGTATTTTTATATTTGTCTTTCTCTTCTTGGGTTGGAGATGTCTATTATGTAAGATATATAGTACTAGCTGCATCTATAACTTTTGTAATTAGTTTTCCTACTGTTTTTTATTTGAAAAACCTTAATTCAAAAATAAATAATCAGAAAGAAAAAATTATTATACAAAACCAAGAGATTGAAAATCAAGTAGTTAGATTGGAGGATTTTGTAAAAAAGCTTGAAAAAGAGGATAAAGCTAAAAATATATTTTATTCAATATTAGCCCATGATTTAAAAAACCCTTTTAACTCACTAGTCGGTTTTTCAAATATTTTAATAAATAACGAAGGAATTAAAAAAGATAAAAAGATTTTTGAAATTGTAAAACATATAAACGAAACATCTAAAAATACTTTTAATTTACTTGAAGAGTTGTTAGAATGGGGGAATGTGCAAAATGGAGTTCATGTTTACAAACCTAAAAATGAATTATTAATTAATATTATTGAAGCAGGAAAACTATATATTAAAGATAAGGTAAATTTAAAAAATATAAAAATTAAAACTCAATGTAAAGAAGATATACATGCTTTTGTTGATAAGAAAATGATAACAGTCGTAATTAGAAATATACTTTATAATGCCGTAAAATTTACAGAAAAAAATGGGAATATTCATATTAATTGTATAAATGAACAAAATTTTGTTAAAATATCAATAACAGATACCGGTGTGGGAATGGAGGAAAAATTTATAAATGAAATGTTTTCTAAAACAATAAATTTGTCAACAAGAGGTACAGATAATGAGAAGGGAACAGGTTTAGGTTTGGTTATTTGCAATCAATTTATTAAAGAAAATAAAGGCAGTATTTCTGTAACAAGTAAGCTAAAAGAAGGTACTACTTTTGTACTACGTTTGCCAAATAAAAATTTATAAGCAGATAAGATTTAAAATTAAACAAATAAAATCAATTCTTTTGTACAGCAAATTTTGAAAAATTTAAGATATCTTTTTCAGAATAAAGTTTCAAAAAATAAATACCATCTTCTAAATTCAAAATATTAATAGTTAATTGATTTCTATTTTTAAAGTCTTTTCTTAAAATAAGTTTTCCTGAAATATCTGATATAATTATAGAATTAAATATTTTAGAACTTCTTATTTTAATATAACGATTTGCAGGATTAGGGTAAATAAGATAACTTTCATGTTCTGTTGTATAAATTCCTGAACCATAGTTGCTTTCAAAACAACCCATGTCTGGTGCATTTCCAAAAAAAGGTAATCCTATATCATTTCCGGCATCAATACAAGGAGATGTCTCTTGCAAAAAAAAGTTTCCATTTATAGCATCAACAAATAATGGATTTGTATTTATATTATTACTTCCAGTAGCATCATCAGGCATTAATAAATTACTGTAATTAATTTCAGCAGCTCCACCAAATCCTATATAAACTCCATCACCTTCATACATTGCTGAATTGTCATAAACTATTGTATTAACTATATAAGCATTACCATTAACAACATAAACTCCACCGCCATCTCCTGTAACAGCACTGTTTCCAGAAATAGTACAGTTTTTTATTATTATACTGTTTCCTATTCCTAGCATATGAATTGCTCCTCCATTAGAATACATTGTATAGTTATTTGAAAAAAGGCAATTAATCATTTTAGTATCTACAACAGAATAACAAGAAATTGCTCCTCCACCGTATAAACAATCATTTTCTATAAACACACAATCTGTAATTTCTGTATTCCCATCTCCGGTAAATTTTATTGCCCCACCTTCTCCATAGCAATGATTTCTTACAAATTTGCAGTTTGAAATAGATGTTTGCGAACTGCCACTGGAATTTCCCGTGCCATTTCCATAAATAGCACCACCCATTCCATTATCATCTCCTGTTGCATCATTATCTGCAAAAACACAATGAGAGATAACTGCATCAGAACCAATTAACGCTATTGCCCCACCGTGTATATCCGGATATTCTGTATTTGCACTTTTCCCAAATTCAAAACGACAGTATGAAAAAGACGGTATGTCTGAAGAATTAGCAACATCAATTTTTATTCCTCCCCAACCAGTTGATTGATTGTTAGTTGTAAAGAAAATACTGTCAGTTTCTGTTCCAATTGCTTGTAAATTACCTGTAACAGAAAACTTATAATATCCTTGAAAATTCACTTCAACACCAGCTTCAATAGTTAAACTTTGTCCAGAAGGAATTGTTAAATTGTCAATAACCTGATATGGAGAACCTTCCAAATTCCAAGTTCCTGAAACATCTCCACTAACATTAGTTTGAGCATATGAAATTGAAGTTAGAATAACTAACAAAATAGTAAATGTTTTAGTCATTTTTTTTAAATCTAGTTGTAAATATTTATCAAATATAGTAAATGTATGTTGTACATACAAATTAAATTGTTGACTATTGAAAAGTATGAGTTTTTTTATACTTTTGAGTTTTGAAACAAAAAAATATGCAAAATAACATAAAATCAAAACTAACAAACTTATTCTTCAATGCTTTTAAAGAGAATCATACTTCAATTGAGCAACTTCCAATTTCAGGTTCTTCAAGATTATATTTTAGAATTAAAAACAAAAAACGCTCTGTCATAGGTTGTTACAATACAGACAAAAAAGAAAACTTTGCATTTTTGTATCTTTCAAAATTA
>CAMZKV010000070.1 GCA_947311445.1 uncultured Chlorobiota bacterium
CCTGAAAATGAAGATACAGATGGAGATGGAGATTCAACAGATGATCCAACTGTAATAAAAGTTATTCTTTCAGAAATAGTTATTCCTGAAGGTTATTCTCCAAATGGTGATGGAATTAATGATTACTTTGTTATAAGAGGATTAGAATTATATCCTGATAATGTAATTATGATATTTAACCGTTGGGGAAATAAAGTTTATGAAAAAGAAGGTTATTTAAATGAATGGAACGGTAAAAATATGTTCGGATTAACAATTGGAGGTGATGGTTTACCGGAAGGAACATATTTCTATATTCTTGAACTTGGTAAAGGAATAAAACCAATGAAAGGATATATTTACCTAACAAGATAATATTAAATTATTAAAAGGGAGAAAAGTTCTTTTGAACTTTTCTCCCACCATAAATAATAAAATTTAATAACATGAAACTACCATTCTAAATGTTTAACACCCAAGAGAATGACTAGTGCAGTTTTCATAAATAAATATATTAAAAAAGGCTAATATGCGGGTGTCGTATGTAACCTTTACAATCAATAAAAATAGACACATGAAAAAGATTTTTACAGTAATTTTAATAGTAATAGTCGGGTTTTCTGTTAGTGCTCAACAAGATGCAATGTTTACACATTATATGTTTAATACATTGGAGGTTAATCCTGCCTACGCAGGAAGTCGTGATGCTCTTACTATAACCGGACTACATAGATCACAATGGGTAAGTTTCCCGGGTGCACCAAAAACTCAAACATTAACGCTTCATACTCCAATTCTAAATCAAAAAGCAGGTGTAGGTTTTTCAATAATTAATGACAGAATAGGTCCTGTGAATACAACTTCTTTTTATGCTGATTTTGCATACAGAATGAAAGTTTCTAAAAAAGCAACACTAGCTTTTGGCTTAAAAGGAGGAATGAATTTAATGACTCATAATATGACTGATTTAAAAACTGATGAGGCATCCGATCCTGCTTTTTTGCATAATGTACAAAGTAAAATGTTACCAAATTTTGGCTTTGGAATGTATTATTATACCGATAGATTTTACGCAGGAATTGCAATACCAAAATTGTTAGAAAATGATTTTGCAGCTAATACAACAGAAGGTTCAACAAATTTAGCGTCTGAACAAAGACATTATTTTGTAATTCTTGGAACAGTATTCACATTAACAGATGAAATTAAATTAAAACCAACGGGATTTTTAAAAGTTACAAATGCTGCTCCAATTGAAGGAGATATTACTGCAACATTTATTTTTAGAGATAGATTTTGGTTAGGAGGAATGTTTAGAACAGGAGACGCTGTTGGATTGCTTGCAGGAATAAATATTACAGATCAATTAGCTTTGGGTTACTCTTTCGATTGGTCATATTTAAACACGACAGCAAAATATAACGGCGGAAGTCATGAAATTATGTTGAGATATGATTTTATTTATAAAAATGATGGAAAGATACGTTCGCCGAGATATTTTTAGATAATTTTAATCTATAAGTAATTTTAAAAATTTCAAAATAAAAAAACAGATGAAAAACATAAAATATTTAACAATTCTCAGCTTGATTGTTTTTTCGTTCAATATGAATGCCCAAACCGGAAAAATAAAAAAAGGAGAAAAGTCATATGAAGCATATTCATATTCTGAATGCATAAATAAGTTTGAAGGAATATCTGATAAAACATATGCAATTAATAAAAAGCTTGCAGAAAGTTATTATAAAACAGCAGATTTTAAAAATGCAGAAAAATATTATTCTGAAATAGCAAAATCTTCGGAAAGTACAAGTGAAGATGTATATAATTACGCATCAGTACTTGCAGTTAATGAAAAATATCCGGAATATGAACAATGGATGGATAAATTTTCTGCTCTTGAAAAAGAAGATAAAAGAGCAAAACTTCATATTCAAAACAAAGGAATGTATAATTTTTTATTAAAAGACAAAGAGCAATTTAAAATTAAGAATATTGATGTTAATACAAAACAAGAAGATTTTGGCACAGCATATTATCTTGATAAGGTTGTTTTTGCATCATCCAGATCTGGAGCAAAACTAATTAAAAGAATCTGGAATTGGAATAAATTAGCTTTTTTAGATTTATATATAGCAGACAATAAAAAATCAGAACTTGCTAATCCAAAAAAATTTAAAAGAACATTTAATAAAAAGTTTCATGAAGGTCCTGCTTCTTATTCAGAAGATGGGAATTTTTCAGCTTTTACAAGAAATAATTACGAAGGAAAAAGCAAAGAAGGTATTGTAAAACTTAAAATATTTACATCTGAAAAAGAAAATAAAAAGTGGAAAAAACCTGTCCCAGTGCACTTTAACAGTAGTGAATATTCTGTTGGGCATCCTTCTTTAACAGCTGACGGAAAAAAGATGTATTTTGCATCGGATATGCCTGGAGGATATGGAGGTGTTGATATTTACGTTGTAGAAAGAACAGAAAACGGAGAATGGGGAACACCAAAAAACCTTGGAAGTAAAATAAATACCGAAGGAAATGAAATGTTTCCTTTTATACATGAAAAAGAAGGTATGTTATTTTATTCATCTAACGGTTTAACCGGTTTAGGAGGATTAGATATATTTTTAACCTATGTTTCCGGAAATAGTTTTTCTTTGCCGAAAAATTTAGGGGTTCCAATTAATAGTAGCCATGATGACTTTGCTCTAATTCTTGATAAAGAAATGAAAAGAGGATTTTTCTCATCAAACAGAGAAGATGGCAAAGGAGATGATGACATTTATTCTTTTAAAGTATTAAAACCTTTTACACGAAATGTTATTCTTAAAGGAACTGCTAAAGATACAAAAGGCAAAATTTTAGCTAATGCAGATGTTAGTTTGTTCAATTTAAACGGAGATCTTATCAAAAAAGTAAGCTCAGATGAAAACGGAAACTACGAATTTGATATTGAAAAAAATAAAGAATATAAATTAGAAGGTGAAAAATTAAAATATGTAACAGATATTGAAGAATTTGATTCGAATACCGATAAGTTGGTTATTATTAAAGATTTAACACTTGAAAAACTGCCAGACTTTACTTTATTATGTAACGTGTCTGATAATAAAACAAATAAACCAATTTCAGGTGTAAATGTTAGTATTATTGATAATAATAAAAATTTAACAAAAACAGACAATACTCTTTCTGACGGAAATTTTTTAATAAAATTACCAGACTCTAAATTAAACGACAATTTGAATTATACTTTTTCTTTGACAAAAGATGGCTATGCTCCAAAAACAGTTAGCTACTCAGAGCTTATAGACCATATGGGAGAATATAGATATGATATTAAAATGAATAAAATTGAAATAGGAGAGGATTTGGGTAGAATATTAGAAATTAATCCTATTTATTTTGATTTAGATAAATCATACATTAGGTCAGATGCCAAGGATGAACTTAATCATATTGTTAATATTATGAACGAATATCCAAATATGGTTATTGAATTATCTTCTCACACAGATTGTAGGCAAACAACAATTTATAACAGAAAACTTTCGGACAGAAGAGCAAAAGAATCCGCAAACTATATAAAAAGAAGAATTACAAAACCTTCCAGAATATATGGTTCCGGCTATGGAGAAAGTAGGCTTACAAACAATTGTCCTTGTGAAGGAGGACAAGGAGCAGGTCTTAACTGTACAGAAGAGCAACATCAGCAAAATAGAAGAACAGAATTTAAAATTATAAGAAAATAACCTTCATTTTTTTATGTAAATTAACTTTTTACAGTTAAACAATTGGGAGCAGTGGAAACACTGCTCTTTTTTTGCTTTATACCTCACTGTTTATGAGAGGGTTGCGGTTTTTATGTTGTTAAATATACTTATTTATATTGTTAAATATATGATTTAGTTATATTTTTGAATTGATAATTATTAACTTTATACACTCAAAATTATTTATATATATAATATAAAAAACAAATATAACTATGTCAACATTAAAGCAAAGGTTAAAAGAAAAAATTGAAGCACACAGACCACGTACAATAAAGCTATTAAAAGAGTATGGAGATGTAAAAGTTGGAGAAGTTACAATTGCACAAGCAATGAATGGAATGAGAGGAGTAAAAGGACTAACAACAGATATTTCATATCTAGATCCGATGGAAGGAATTCGTTTTAGAGGAAAAACTATTCCGGAAGTTATGGAAGTTATGCCTAAGCCAAAAGGAAAGGATTATCCTTATGTTGAAGGTTTTTGGTTTTTCTTGTTAACAGGAGACGTTCCTACTCAAAAAGAAGCAGAAGAGGTTGTTGAAGATTTTAAACAAAGAAGACAACTTCCTCAATATGTTATAGATTTGTTGAGAAATATGCCTTGTGGAACTCATCCAATGGCAATGTTTTCAGCTGCATTATTGTCAATGCAACAAGAATCAAAGTTTGCAAAATATTATAATTCCGGTAAATTTAATAAAATGGATGCTTGGGAATATATGTATGAAGATTCGTCAGATATTCTTGCAAGAATTCCTTCAATTGCAGCATATATTTACAGAATGAGATTTAAAAGCGATATGATTATTGAACCTGATTATTCTTTAGACTTAGGAGGAAACTTTGCCCACCAAATGGGAATAGCCGAACCCTATGATGATGTTGCACGTATGTATTTCATTATTCACTCAGACCACGAATCAGGAAACGTTTCTGCACATACTACTCACTTAGTAGGTTCTGCACTTTCAGATGCATATTATTCATTGTCTGCCGGATTAAACGGTCTTGCAGGACCGCTTCACGGACTTGCAAATCAGGAAGTTCTTAGTTGGGTGCAAGGAGTTAGAGAAAAAATGGGAGGAAAACTTCCTAGCGAAGAAGAAATGAAAAAGTTTGTTTGGGACACTCTTAATTCAGGAAATGTAATTCCCGGTTACGGACACGCAGTTCTCCGAAAAACAGACCCAAGATACCAATCACAAAGAGAATTTTGTTTAAAACATCTTCCAAATGATGAAATATTCAAATTTGTTGATATTCTTTATAAAGTTGTTCCGGATATCTTAAGAGAGCACGGAAAAGCTAAAAATCCATGGCCAAATGTTGATGCACAATCTGGAGTTATTCAATGGTTCTACGGACTAAGAGAATATGATTTCTACACTGTTATGTTTGGAGTAGGTCGAGCTATAGGAGTTCTTGCAAACTTAACTTGGGATAGAGCATTAGGTTACGCAATTGAAAGACCAAAATCTCTCACAACAGATATGTTGGAAAAAATTGCTGGTATAAAATAACTTAATATTTTTTAAACAAATTTGAGCGAAACCTCTTTGTTTCGCTCATTTTTTTGTTAAAAACCAAATGAATTTTGTTATTTGAAATCTAATATTTTAATTTAGAAAAAAAATTTACAATGAGCAGTCCAATAAAAAAGTTAATAGGACAAACAGCGGTTTACGGCTTAAGCAGTATTGTAGGTAGGTTTCTAAACTACTTATTAGTGCCACTCTACACAAGTATATTTGTTACTTCACAATACGGAGAAGTTACAGAATTATTTGCATATGCGGGCTTTTTAATGGTTTTTTTAACCTACGGAATGGAAACAGCATATTTTCGTTTTTCTGAAAAACACCAAAATCCTCAAAAAGTTTTTACGACAGCCATATCTCCAATTTTATTAACATCAAGCCTTTTCATTGCAGTTGTTGTAATATTCGCAGAACAAATTGCAACAGCATTGCAATATTCGCAAAATGTAGAATATATAGTTTGGTTTGCTTTTATTATAGGCTTAGATTCAATAACAGCAATACCTTTTGCAAAATTAAGAAGAGAAAACAAAGCCGTAAAATTTGTGGCTTTTAAATTTATAAATATTGGCTTAAATATTGGCTCAAATTTATTTTTCTTAATTATTTGCCCAATTATTATGAAAAACAATTCAGATTCTTTCATAGCTTTATTTTATAAAGAGGATGTTGGAATAGGATATATTTTTATTTCTAACTTGATTGCATCTACGGTTACCTTATTATTGTTTATCCCTGAATTTTTAAAAGTAAAATATTCATTTTCAAAACAATTATTAAAACAATTACTTATATACGGTTTCCCCCTTTTATTTGCCGGCTTGGCAGGGATGATTAACGAAGTAGTTGACAGAATTATGTTGAAACAATTAATTGTTGTGCCGGAAGGTGTTGTGGACTCTCATAAATACATTATGTCGCAAATAGGAATTTATGGTGCAAATTTTAAACTATCAATTTTAATTGTTCTTTTTATTCAAGCGTTTAGGTATGCGGCTGAACCATTCTTTTTTAGCCAAGAAAAACAAGCTGATGCAAAAAAAGTTTACGCATCTGTTATGAAATATTTTGTGATATTTGGCTTATTTATCTTTTTGGGAGTTATGCTTTACATTGATATTGTTAAATATTTCATTAATAACGAAAGCTATTGGGTTGGTTTGCATATAATTCCAATTTTGCTTATTGCTAAATTGTTCTTAGGAGTAGTTTATAATCTTTCTGTTTGGTTTAAAGTTACTGATAAAACTATGTATGGAGCATATATTGCCGGAATAGGTGCTGCCATAACTATTACTTTAAATATTGTTTTAGTTCCTTCATTAGGTTACCTTGGTTCTGCATGGGCTCAATTTTCTTGTTACTTTGTTATGATGCTTGTATCTTTCTATTGGGGACAAAAATATTATAAAATTAAATATCCACTGAAAGACATTTTTGTTTACATAATTATTGCTGCTTTTATTTATATAGGAAGTATTTATTCCATAGCAGAAGGATTATTAAAATATGTTATTAATACTTCATTTATTATAGGTTTTTTAGCATTTGTTATTTTTAAAGAAAAAATTTTATTCTTTTCAAAAAAAAGTAAATCCTTGTAATATTTAATGAAAACTGCTTGTAGTTTAAAATTTTGATTAAATTTCATTTTACTTATGTAAGAAATCTAATATTTCCATTTTAAAAATTTATGCCGAATATATATACAAAAAATATTATAAAATATTCCCAAAAACTTTCTGAACAAACGTTTAAAAATAAAATTGTTGCATACGCTAGAGGGTTTGTATTTATTGTTGCAATAATCTCTGCTTATTTTTTACAATTTGAATATCCGACTCCTGTTGCAATAATAATTTCCTCATTAATCATTTTTTTATTTTTGGTAAAGAAGAGTTTTCAAATAAAAAAACAAATAAATATTTTAAAAGCATATATTGAAATAAACGAAAATGAGAAAAAGGCAAATAAAGGGGATTTTAGTATCTTTCATTCCGGGAAGGAGTTTATAGATTTTGATCATAGTTTTTCCTATGACCTTGATGTTTTTGGAGAAGGTTCAATCTTTCAATATCTAAATCGTACTACAACTATTTCAGGAAAATTGAAACTTGCAGAATACTTGAAAAATATTGAAACAAATAAAAATATAATTCTAAAAAGACAAGAAGCAAACAAAGAACTTTCTGAACAGATTGGCTGGAGACAATGTTTTTCCGCAACTTCCATTGCAAATGATTCAAATTTTTATGAAAAAATAAACAGCAAGCAAGATGATACTCTTCATGAACTAGTTAAATGGACTAATACAAATTTAAGTTTTATTACAAAAGCAATTTGGAAATATATACTTTATATTTTTCCGAGTCTTTTTCTAATTATGTCAATTCTTAGCTCTTTCGGTTTTGTATCGAATTATTTTGTTGCTTTTTGGGGATTAGTTAATTTATCAATTATAGGCTTTAATTTAAAAACAATAAATAAAGAACACTCAATTCTAGAAAACAAAAGACGTTCTCTTTCTAAACTTCAAAACCTATTGTTACTTATTGAAAATAAAGATTTTAACTCAAAATATCTTCGGGCACAGAAACAAAAATTGATGTGCAAAAATAACATTTCAAGTCTTATAATTAATAAATTAAACAGAAGGCTGCAATCATTTGATGCAAGATTAAATATTATTGTAGGTGTTATCTTAAACTTTACATTGCTATGGGATTTGCAAGTTTTATATAGGTTGGAAAAACAAAAAAAAGAATTACAAAATTTAATTCCAATTTGGTTTGATGTTATTGCAGAGTTTGATGCTTTAATTTCATTTGCTAATCAATCTTTTAATAATAAGGGGTTTATTTACCCAAAAATTTTAGAAAAAAACTTTTATTTTAAAATGGAAAACGGAGGACATCCTTTAATTTTAAAAAAACATAGAATTACAAATGATTTTGAAATAAACGGACTCCATAAAATTATAATTATTACCGGTGCAAATATGGCAGGAAAAAGTACATTTTTAAGAACTGTTGGTATTAATATGATTCTTGGTGCGTGTGGAACTACTGTATGTGCTGAAAACTTCAGCTTTTCCCCCATTCAAATATATACGAGCGTTAGAACTAATGATTCTCTTCACAAAAACGAATCTTATTTTTATGCAGAACTTATGAGATTAAAAAAGATTACGGATTTTTTAAAAACAGGAAAGAAACTATTTATTATTTTAGATGAAATTCTAAAAGGAACAAATTCAAACGATAAACATACCGGCTCAAAAGGATTGATTAAACAACTTATAAAACTTAATGCAAATGGTTTAGTTGCAACCCATGATGTTCAATTGGGAAATTTATCGAAACAGCACCCACAAAACATTTATAACAAATGCTTTGAGGTAAACAATATAAATAATGAGCTTGTTTTTGATTATAAAATAAAAGAAGGCGTGAGTCAAAATCTTAATGCTTCTTATTTAATGAAGAAATACGGGATTATTGAATAGTTTTTACTAAAAATAAAAAAGTTGCCTTTTGTGGCAACTTTCAAAAAATATTTAATCCTTTTTATTTTTCAACTTTTAGAATACTGGAAATTAATTCTTCAAACTGTTTAACATTTCTATAACCTACAACTTGTTTGTATTTCCCATTTGCAGGAATAAATAGTAAAGAAGGAATACTTCTGATTTTAAATAATTGTGCTAATTTTTTATTTTGGTCAGTATTAATTTTGTAAATTTGAATTTTACTCCCATATTCTTTTTGAAGTGTTTTTAAGTGTGGAGCAATCATTTTACAAGGTCTGCACCAATCTGCATAAAAATCTATAATCATAGGTTTATCTCCTGCAAATTTCCATGTTGCATTTTTTTCAAAGTCCCAAACATTTTCTTTAAATGATTTTTCATTTAAAAAAGTAACTTGTTGAGAAAAGCCATATAAAATACCTAATAGAAATATTGATGTAATAATAATTTTTTTCATTTTATTTTTGTTTAAGGTTTAAATTCATTAGATGTATAACGATAATTGTACCAAAATATTACTAAAAAAAGAAAGCCATTGATTGTCAACAACTTTCTTTTAATAAAAACATTATGATTGCTTCTCAACTTTCATTACATCTGCAATTGCTTTTTCAAAAGTTTCTTTTGGTAAAGCTCCTGCTGCCATTTGTGGTTGCCCTTCCATTGGTACAAATAATAATGAAGGAATACTTTGAACACCAAACATTCCTGCAAGGTTTCTTTCTACTTCTGTGTCAATTTTATAAATTTGAATTGTGTCTCCATAGTCTGCTTGAAGTTCTTCTAAAACAGGAGCAACCATTTTACAAGGCTGACACCAGTCTGCATAAAAATCAATCATACAAGGTACTTTTCCTTCATATTTCCACTCTTTGTTTTTTTCGTAATCGAAAACTTTTGCTTTAAAACTTTCTTCGTTTAAAAATTCAACTTTTGCCATTTTATTATATTTAATTATTTAGATATTTACTAATTTGTCAAACTCGCTATATCAAAACATATGCCTTTTAACATTTTTTGCAAATAACATAAAAAAACATGACATTATTGCAATTTCGTTTATTTATTTAGTGAAAATGACTTACTTTTGGCAGTCGTTAATATAATAACAATAATTTCACGCAAAGGACGCTAAGTTTTCGCAAAGAATACGAAGCTATACAACATAAATATCCTTTGCGTTCTTAGCGTTTTTTCTTTAATCTCTTTGCGTGAAAAAAAATTAAGAACATTTTACAATTTCAAAAACAAGATATGAAAGACTTCAAAAGATACATGGTTACATCAGCCCTACCCTACGCAAATGGTCCTGTACACATTGGACATTTGGCAGGTGTATATATTCCTTCCGACATTTATGTAAGGTATTTAAGACTTAAAGGAGAAGATGTAAAGTGGGTTTGTGGTTCTGACGAGCATGGTGTGCCAATTACACTGAAAGCAAAAAAAGAAGGAGTTTCTCCACAAGAAATTGTTGACCGTTATCATAATATTATAAAACAATCTTTTATAGATTTTGGAATTTCGGTTGATATTTACTCTGGCACAAGTAAAAAAATACATCACGAAACTGCATCGGAATTTTTCAAAACTTTATACGATAAAGGCGAATTTATTGAAAAAACGACAGAACAATACTTCGATAAGCAAGAAAATCAATTTTTGGCAGACAGATACATAAAAGGAACATGTCCAAAATGTGGAAATGAAGATGCCTATGGCGACCAGTGTGAGAAATGTGGAAGCACTTTAAGTCCTACGGAACTTATAAACCCAAAATCGACAATTAGCGGAGGCGAACTTGCTTTAAAAGAAACAAAACATTGGTATTTACCTTTGGATAAGCATGAGCCATTTCTTAGAAAATGGATTTTGGAAGAGCATAAAGAATGGAAACCAAATGTTTACGGACAATGCAAATCGTGGTTAGATTCAGGCTTACATCCAAGGGCTGTAACTCGCGACTTAAACTGGGGAGTTCCTGTTCCCATTGAAGAGGCAAAGGGCAAAGTTTTATATGTTTGGTTCGATGCACCTATTGGCTATATATCTGCTACAAAAGAAATTACAAACGATTGGGAAAAGTATTGGAAAGACCCTGAAACGAAGTTGGTACACTTTATTGGTAAAGATAATATTGTTTTTCATTGCATAATTTTTCCATCAATGCTTAAAGCAGAAGGTTCTTATATTTTGCCAGAAAATGTTCCGGCAAATGCTTTTCTAAATCTTGAAAACGATAAAATTTCAACTTCAAGAAATTGGGCAGTTTGGTTACACGAGTATCTTGAAAATTTTAAGGACAAACAAGATGTTTTACGTTATGTTTTAACAGCAATTGCTCCCGAAACACGCGACAGTGATTTTACTTGGAAAGATTTTCAGGAAAGAAACAACAGCGAGCTTGTAAATATTTTTGGCAACTTTGTAAACAGAACTCTTGTTCTTACAAAAAAATATTACGATAAACTTGTCCCAACTCCAAATATCTATACAAGCGAAGACCTTGCAGTACTTTCAGAAATTAAGACTTTAAAAGCAAATATTGAGCAAAATATTGAAAATTACAAATTCAGAGAGGCACTAAAAAATGTTATGCAACTTGCCAGAACAGGAAATAAATATTTGGCAGATACTGAGCCTTGGCATCTTATAAAAACTGATGCCGAAAGGGTTAAAACAATTATGTATGTTGCAATGCAACTTACAGCAAATTTGGCAATTTTGGCAGAACCATTTATGCCGTTTTCTGCAAAAAAACTTTTAAAGCTTTTAAATATTGAAAAAATAAGTTGGGAAGATGCAGGAACGGAAATTATAAAGGCTGGACATATAATTAATAACCCTGAACTTTTATTTCCTAAAATTGAAGATAAAGAAATTGAATATCAAATAAATAAACTTCTGAAAACAAAAGAAGAAAATGCAAAAGAAAACGTAGAACTAACTGCTATAAAAGAAACTATTACTTTTGATGATTTTCAGAAACTTGACATAAGGGTTGCCACAATTTTGGAAGCTGAAAAAGTTAAGAAAACTAAGAAGTTACTTAAAATTACATTAGATACAGGAATTGACAAAAGAGTTGTTGTATCAGGCATTGCCGAATTTTACAAACCCGAAGATATTATAGGCAAACAAGTGCAAGTACTTGTAAATCTTGCCCCACGCAAACTAAAAGGTATAGAATCGCAAGGCATGATTTTAATGGCAGAAAACTCGGAAGGCAAACTTAGTTTTGTATCGCCTGAAAAAGGATTTGAAAATGGAGGGTGTATTAATTAAGTTAGTGTAGCCTACCAGACTAAATTAAGTAATATGATTGAAGTAGGGATAATAATTGTTATATTTGCTACTGTAATCGTTTTTACAATAGATTCTATTCGTAAAAAAAATGAAGAAAAAAAAATAAATCCTAAGAAAGATTCTAAAATGGAAAATGCTATGTCTAAAATGGAAGAATTAAAAAAGACAATGGATGATGTTATAAAAGGGAAATATAAAGAAAAAAAATAAATTTATGAGTTGGATACTTTATATTATAGTTGGCGGTTTAGCCGGCTGGCTAACAGGAAAACTTTTTAGAGGAAAAGGCTTTGGTTTCTTCACAAACTTAATTGTTGGAATATTTGGAGGAATTATTGGTGGTTGGGCTTTTA
>CAMZKV010000071.1 GCA_947311445.1 uncultured Chlorobiota bacterium
GCAAAAGCAGTAAAGCAAGATTTTTATGCAAAAATATTTTTACTTACACTTAGCGCTGCTTATGCACACCCTATTGAGGAAAGAGTTAAGGCGGAATATAAAGCAGATAAACAAAGAAAATATTGCCTAAAAATGAGTTTCAATATTGTTTAAAATCATATTCTGAAAAATTAAAACTTATCGGCAAGGAACTCTGAGAAATTTTTCGTAATTTTGACATAACTAATTATAATAATTACCCCGAAATATACGCATTTTATGCCAAATTCGGGGTATATTTCTTAAAAAGTTATTAACTATTTTGAACGCTTAGTTATTATGCTACGTTTTCAAATTTATATCTGTTTTTGGTATCAAACTCAGGTTGTTTTATTTGCTATATAATTTATTTATCGTGTTTATATTCTTGTTTTATCCATGATTTTATTCTGTCCATTGCTTCATCTTCTGTAATCAAACTTGCCCACTCAAGATCTTTTTCGGCAAGTGTGGTATCTACGTCAAGATTTTTTCCCATAATACTGCTTGCAAGTCGTGTAACGAGAGGGCGTTTCCCAAATGGAACAAAAAGTTTTTCAGAAATATATCCCAAAGCCCAAGCAAGTTTAAAAGGGACACTACCAAAGGTTTTCTTTCCCACCATACTTCCGATGGTTTGAAGATATTCTTTCCATGTAATAGAATAGTGATCGCAAAAATGATAAGTCTTACCATTGCTGTTTTCTGATTCTGCTGCTAACAGGGTACCGTATATTAAATTATCAATGTAAATAAATGCACCGGGATTTTTTCCATTATCAATTAAAGGAACACGAGCCTTTAAAAACATATCAACAACGTCCTTAACCCAAATAGAATTAGGTCCAATAACATTTACAGGACGAATAATTGTATATGGGATATTGTTTCTTATGCAATAATTATTTACTAAATCTTCAGCTATAATTTTAGTATCGCAATAAGGTATATTTGTTTTTACTCTTTTTGCATCCTCTTTAAACCCGTTTATATCACGTCCAAGCCCCAGAGCAGCAACAGATGAAAAGTAAATAAATTTACTAATATTATTTTTGGATTCTTTTAAAAGATTTTCAGTTCCATCAACCATAATGGCACTAAATTGTTGCATAGTCCCCCAATCAAGCGTTCTTGCTGCCAGATGAAAAACAGTATCTATATTTTTTGTAATGCCACTTATACTTAAAGGTTTAGTTAAATCTCCACGGAAAACTTCAATTCCTATGTTTTCCGATAATTGTGTTTTTTCATTAGGCATAAAAAGACCTCTAACAAAATGTCCTTTTTCTATTAGTTCCTTTGCAAGATGAGAACCTATAAAACCTCCTGCACCGGTAATTAATACTTTCATATTATTTATTTTTAATTGTTATCATTTTAATTGACTATAAGGCATGTTAATAATAGAGTTCTTCTAAAAACTTACATATTAAAAATCAGTTAAATTTTGATAAAATTGAATTGTTGCCGGGCTTGTTACTGAATTATCAGTCAATACATTTATGCAAGCAGGTTTTTTTGAATCAACTGCACGTTGAAGAGCCGGAATAATATCTTCATCTTTTGTTACAAGTTCACCGTAACCACCTAATCCTTCAACCATTTTTTCATAATGCCGTTCTCCAAGTTCTGTACAAGATAAATTATCGTATCCTATACTCATTCCCTGAGAGTGTTTTATCATTCCCCAAGCATTATCATTATTAATTATGCAAATAACAGGAATATTTAACCTTATCATTGTATCAAACTCCATTCCGTTGAATCCAAAAGAGCCATCTCCATTAAGCAACACAACTTGTTTGTCAGGATTTGCAATTTTAGCTGCCATGGCAAAAGGAATTCCTGTTCCTATACATCCAAGAAGAGAGCCTGCCGGGCCTAAAACGCCTGATTTGAAATTAGAATTAAACCCACACATACCAAAATAACTCGTATCACCACCGTCTGCTACATAATAGGTTTCAGAGCCAAAAAACTCTTGAATTTTTGCTACTAATCTATTAGGATGAATCGGAAATGAGGGTATACTTCTTTGATCCAATTCAGTTCGAATAAAGGCTGTATAAGCTTTTCTTACTTTTTCTTCCCATTCTGAATGATTGTGTTTTTTTACAAGAGGAGTAAGTTTTGAAATCACTTGAGCTACATCACCAATTAGTCCGACTTCAGACACTCTATTCCTGTCAATTTCACTTTCATTAATATCAATACGAATTACTTTTGCATCAGGAAAGAGCCTGCCCGATTCTAAAACCCAATTAAATCTAATTCCCGCTGCAATTATGACATCTGCCTGTGGCAGAGTAGTCATAACTCCGGTAAAACAACCGTCATTTATACATTGAGGATGATTATCCGGTAGTGTTCCTCTCCCATTATTCATCAGCACAAAAGGAATTTTTGTTTTATCTATGAATTCTGTAAGTGCTGTTTGTGCTTCGCTAAATCCACACCCACTTCCTCCAATAAAAAGGGGGCGTTTAGCTTGATTAATATACTCTGCTGCTTTTTCAATATCTGATGCAATCGGGGATGTAACAATTTTACGATAAACAGGTTGCGGCATTACAACTTCATCTTCTTCAACAGTTATGTTTAAAATATCCGGTGGTAATTCAAGAAATACAGGGCCGGGTCTGCCTGAAACAGCTTCACGAAAAGCAATAGACAAATATTCAGGTATCCTACTAATATCATGACAAGTTTCTGCCCATTTAGTTATAGGTTTTACAATTGAAATTTGATCCAATTCTTGTAATGCTCCGGTAAGATTATCACGTAAAGGATGTCTTCCACTTAATACTATCAAAGGAGAATTATCAAGATAAGCATTTGCAATACCGGTTACAGCATTGGTAAAGCCCGGACCTGCCGTTACAAGGCAAACACCTGCAGTACCTGTATATATCGACCAAGCATGAGCCATCATTGCAGCTGTCTGTTCATGACGAACATCAATTGCACGTATTTTATATTTAGAAAAAGAATCAAGAATACTTTCAATATGTCCTCCTGACAATGTAAAAACCGTATCAATTTTTAAATTTTCTTTTAAATATTTTCCAACCAAGTGTCCACCAAAAATCTTTGCCATACTAAACTTTTTTTAATTTATTAATTTCATACCATTTTCAAACCATTGTGCATAAACACTCATGCCGTCAATTATAAGATTGCCATTGGCTGCGGCATTAAATGAAGCATCTTTTTCTTTATTTTGCATACATTTAAAACCAACATTTGCATTTTTCCAAATAAGAGCCACATCATATTCATTGGTATTTCCTGCACGTGAAGATATTTTGCCTTTGTTAAAAATATACAATCTTGCATATTTACCATTCGCTGTTTTAATCAATATTCGCACTTTACTTTTGCGAATATATCTTTTAAATTTACTATTTGTTTTTGCAGACCATTTTATTAATATGTAAAGTGCAAAGAGTAATAAACTAAATTTCATATCATCATCTTTTAAAATTTAAGTGTTTGTCTCCATATAATATTAGAGTTTTTCTGTAAAATCTTAGTATGTAGAAAAAGCCAGAATTATTAACCTTTGAGAATTAAAGCCTTGATTCAAAATAATTTCTTGTTTTGCCGATTTGCCAGTCAATCAGATTCGCAGGTTTTCTAAAAATCTGCCCGGGCATCAAAACCACTGCGATGCTGAAATATACTTTTTGGGGGTTCTAAAAATTAATTTTACTGTTGATTTATTGAATACCGTAGAACCCAATAACGATTTTCAATTAAATCTATCACAATAGTACATTTTTTTTTAAAGTTTTCATATTTTTTATTAAATATTTCTCTAAAATTCAACTCTTTCTCTGGTTTTTGATTTCGTTGTGTTGTTTGCTTTTTTCAATTTTGTGGAATTATAATTGCGTATAAATCTTAAACTTTCACTCTCCTACTCCGTCATAATTATCTGCACTTTAACATATTACGGTATTACTTCTACTGTGTAGTATAATGGTTTGACTATGCGTAGTTTGACATTTTAAAGCATCTAATTTTCGATTTTGAACTATGTTTATTTATTGCTATCGTCTTCATTTTTAGCACTATCTTCCAAATGCACTATATTTTTTGTTAGCCTTAATTTATTATATCCTAAATTCAAGTAATAAATGCAACTTTTTATGGCGATAATATTTGAGAAATAATTATATATTTTTTCAAAACAGGAAAGCAGATAAAACTGCCTTCTCTGCTTTGACGGAAAACATGTAACTTACCCCCTCAAATCGCCAAAAATAAAGTTGTAAAATGGCACATATAACCAAAGAACAAAGATACACAATTGAAGTGTTATCAGCAAGAGGAAAAACTTTATATACGGTAGCAACAGATTCAAGTGCTTTTGAAGCTGTTAAAATAATGGATGAAAATAAAGTGGGAGCAGTTATGGTTTTAGACAAAAAAGGCAATGTTGCCGGAATTCTCTCTGAAAGAGACGTTTTGTACAAATGTTATAAAAGTGGTGTTGCTCTGGAAAAGCAAACCGTTAATAATTTAATGACGGATGTTGAAAATATCTTAATCGGAGATATGAACGACACCGCAAAAGAATTAATGAATGTGATGTTATACAGAAGAATACGACATATTCCAATAATTGAAAACAATGAGATTGCAGGAATGCTTAGTGTTGAAGATATTCTGAAAATGATGCTAGACAGCTACGAAAATGAAAGTCACATATTAAGAGAACACATTAAAAACCCAATCGGGATTCACGATTCTAGTAGTCATTTTAAAAAATAGTTTAAAAATAAAAAACACTACTTTTTACAGTTTTTTTTACATTCAAACTTTAACTCAATTGTAAAAGAATTTTTACTGAAAAATAATGGCTAATTTTATGAAACAGCACATCTTTTAAAATTTTTTATTTGCTATTGCTTTTCTGTGCTTATAAAAAAAGTTTTAAGCGGTTTACTCTAATTCATTTTTTGTATAATCTAAAAAAGTATAATCTAAATCTGAGTTTTTATCATAAAGTCTTTTTGATCTTTCAATTAATTTCCATTCATTATAATTTATCTTGGGAAAAAAGGTGTCCCCTTCAAATTTTTTATGAACTTTTGTAATATATAATTTGTCAACTAAGGGTATAAATCTTTTATAAATTTCAGCTCCCCCACAAATAAAAATCTCGTCTTCTCCTTCACATAATTTTATAGCATCCTCTAAATTATTAACAACATAAGCCCCTTCAAATTTTATATCTTTAAAAGATAAAATTATGTTTTTGCGTTTTGGCAAAGGTTTAAAAGGTAAGGATTCATATGTTTTTCTTCCCATAATAATTGAATGTCCTGATGTTAATTTCTTAAATCTTTTTAAATCCTCTGAAATATGCCATATTAAATCATTATTTTTTCCAATTACATTATTTTCTGAAATTGCTACTATTATAGATATTGTCATAACTAAACTGAGATTAAACCTTTAATATGTGGGTGGAAAATATAATTTTCTAATGTGAAATCATTATAAGTAAAATCAACAACTTTTTTAACTTCCTTATTTAACAATAAATGTGGAAGTTTTTTTGGTTCTCTTGACAGTTGAAGTTTTACCTGTTCAACATGGTTTGAATATATATGAGCATCTCCAATTGTATGAATAAAATCACCAAGCTCATATCCGGTTTCTTGTGCAACCATCATTATTAAAATTGCATAAGATGCAATATTAAAAGGCACACCAAGAAAAACATCTGCACTCCGCTGATATAACTGGCAAGACAATTTATTATCTGCAACATAAAATTGAAATAGAATATGACATGGAGGTAAATTCATTTTATCTAGATCTCCAACATTCCATGCACTAACAATATGTCTTCTAGAATTAGGATTTTCTTTAAGCTGATTAATAATTTGAGAAAGTTGGTCAATATGCTTACCATTTTCAGCTGTCCATGAACGCCATTGATATCCATATATTCTTCCAAGTTCGCCATTATTATCTGCCCATTCATTCCATATTTTAACTCCGTTATCTTGTAAATATTTAACATTTGTTGAACCCTTAATAAACCAAAGTAATTCATGAATAATTGATTTTAAATGTAACTTTTTAGTAGTAACTAAAGGAAAACCTTCTTGCAAATTAAATCGCATTTGATGACCAAACACACTTATTGTGCCTGTTCCTGTACGATCTTCCTTTTTTACTCCTTCTGTTAAAACTCTAGTTAATAAATTTTGATATTGTTGCATTATTTTTATTTATAAAATGAATATACACTTCTCAAAATTAATATTTATTTAAATTAACTTACAATAATTTTTTAATATTTAACAAGTTTAAGTAAAAAACCAAATCGAGTTGCAAGCTAACTTACTGAAACTAAACACAAAATAACTTAAGAAAATCTTTCTTAATCAAAAACAGGAAAATTTTATAAGTATATGTAAAATTTTTTATTGAAAAGTTTGCACATAAAATTATTAATCTTAATTTTGCATCCGCTTAACTAAAAAACGGTCCGTTCGTCTAGGGGTTAGGACGCCAGGTTTTCATCCTGGTAACAGGGGTTCGATTCCCCTACGGACTGCAAATTAACATTTAAAAGAAAAAAATGGCAACTCATCAATCAGCAAAAAAAAGAATTCGACAAAATGAAAAAAGAAGACTGCGTAATAGATATTATGCTGTTTCAACTAGAAATGCTATCAGAAAACTTAGAGCTACAACTGATAAAAAAGAAGCCGAAGAAATGTTACCTAAAGTTTCAAGTCTAATTGACAAACTTGCAAAAAGGAATATTATTCATAAAAACAAAGCTGCTAATTTAAAATCTAAATTAACAAATTTTGCTGCTTCATTATAGAAATTCTAAATAAAAAAATAAGGTTGTATGAAATAAAATAGGTTCATACAACCTTTTTTCGTTTATTAACTACCCTATATTTTAATATTCATAATCTAAAACACACATAACAAAAATTTTGACACCAAAAGGTACAACTATAAGCCTACATACATACTTATTTGCAGAAAAAAGCAAGTGTTTCTATGTGCAGAACAACACAGTCATTATAAACACGTACGCTCAAACAACTTATTCAACATCACTCAATTATACAATTTTAGACACATGAAAACAGTAAGAGTAACAAAACAATTTAATTTTGAATCTGCACATGCACTTTGGAACTATGATGGAAAATGTAAAAACCTTCATGGCCACACATATAAACTTTTCGTTACAGTAATAGGCAAACCAATTGAAGATGCTTCAAGCCCAAAACTTGGAATGGTAATTGATTTTGGAGACCTAAAAAAAATAGTTAAAACACATATTGTAAATGTTTTTGACCATGCCGTTATATTAAACAATAAAGCTCCATATAAAAGTTTTAAAAATGTTCCGGAAATGTTCGAAAGATTTATAAGTACAGATTATCAACCAACTTGCGAAAATATGACAATTCATTTTGCAGACATAATAAAAAAACATCTTCCTGTTGACGTTAATTTACATTCCATTAAACTATATGAAACGGAAACTTCATACTCAGAATACTTCACAAAAGACAATTAATAGAAAACATCTGTTAAACTTAAATTTTTGTAAGAAAAAGATACTTTTTTACATTTGCACATTAAACTCAACTATTAATAATGTTTGAATATATCAATGGTAAAATAACAGAACTAAACCCGGCATATGTCGTAATTGATGCAAATAACATTGGTTATATTGTCCACATTTCTTTACACACATATTCAATACTTGACAAAAAAGAAACTTTTAAACTCTTTACACATCAAATTGTTAGAGAAGATACAAATATGCTATTTGGTTTTGCAGATAAATCTGAAAGAGAAATTTTTAGACTGTTAATCTCTGTTTCCGGAATTGGCCCAAATACAGCAAGAGTTATGTTGTCTTCACTAAAATCAAGCGAAATTAAAAAAGCAATTAGAACTGACGATGTAAATACTTTAAAAAGCGTTAAAGGAATTGGTGTAAAAACTGCACAAAGAGTTATTCTGGACTTAAGAGATAAAATTGAAAAAACAGAGCATGAAGACGGTACTGATACGCCTGTATACGAGAACAATGCCTCAACAGAAGCATCAGCAGCACTAATAATGTTAGGATTCCCTAAAACAAAAGTTGAAAAAGTTGTCAAAACTATTTCAATAAAAGAAAAAGACATAATGGTAGAAGAACTTGTAAAAAAAGCACTAAAAATTTTATAAATGCGTTAATTAAAAATGTATCACCAAAAAACAGGTTTTGCCTATGAATAAAACATTACTTTAAAAAAGCTAAAAAATATTTATACCGTAGTGAAAAAATATTCAAAAATACTCTTCAAAACAGTTAGTTTTTTAATTGTTATTGCATTTATAATGTCTTTTGCCAACCAGCAAACAGGTTTCTTGCTCATAAAAACTAATTTAATTCCGGGCATTAAAGATTCAATTGATGATGATTCATTAAGATTTCCTTTTGATGACTACTCAAACAACCCAATAAAAAATTCTTATAGCTCACCTCTATTTTTAAAAAATCCATCAGCAATACAATCTACTGTAAAATACGACCCCAAAACAGGAAAATTTGTATTTTATGATAAAATCGGAGATATTAATTATCGGAACCCCTATTATATGTCTTTCGATGAATTTGTAAAATACAGTAACAACAAAAGTGATCATAAATATTGGATGGAACGTTCAGCACTTGAAAGTGTTAAAGGAGGAGAAGTAAATCTTATTGACAGATTAGTAAATAAAAACCTTATTGTACCAATTCAAGGATTTGATAAAATTTTTGGTAGCAATAAAATAAATATAAAGCCACAAGGAACAGTAGAACTTTTATTTGGATTAAAAATAAATGAAAATGATAATCCGGCACTCACAAAAAAACAACAAAAAATGGTAAACTTCGATTTTGATATGAATATCAAGATGGGAGTTAGCGGACAAATAGGGGACAAAGTAAAACTTGGAATTAATTTTGACACCGATGCAACTTTTGAATTTGAAAACAATGTAAAATTAGCATACGAAGGTAAAGAAGATGAAATAATTCAAAAAATAGAAGCAGGAAATGTTACAATGCCTTTGTCCGGCTCATTAATAACCGGTAGCCACAGTTTATTTGGCTTAAAAACAGAACTAAAATTTGGAAAATTACTTGTTACAAGTGTTTTTTCTCATCAAAAAGGAGAAAGTAAAACGATTGAAGTTGCAGGCGGTGCAACAACAACTCCTTTTGAAATAACAGCAGACGATTACGATGCAGACAAACACTTTTTTATATCTCAATATTTTAGAGACAGATATGATTTAGCATTAAAAAACTTACCCCTAATAAGATCTAATGTTAGTATAAGAAGAATTGAAGTATGGGTAACTAATAGAACCGGAAAATTTGAAAACTCTCGTAACATTATTGCTTTTATGGATCTTGCTGAAAATCAAGAACATTTTTATGCAACAGATGCCAGATTTACAACAACCAGTGAAGTAGAGCCTCGTAACAGTACCAATAATCTATACCAATTAATGACAACCAATTTTGCAGGAATTAGAAATATTTCAAACGCTACAACACTTCTCTCAGGCATAGAAAATTTCAATGCAGGAATAGATTATGAAAAAATACAAAATGCAAGACTACTTTCCAGTTCAGAATACACATTTAATCCTTCGTTAGGATATATTTCTTTAAATTCCAGATTAAGTAACGACGAGGTACTTGCTGTTGCATACGAATACGAAAACACATCTAACGGAGAAACATATAAAGTAGGAGAATTTTCAGGCGAAGAACCAAATGCCCCCGATGCACTTTTCTTAAAACTTTTAAAACCTACAACCTTATCAACTGAGTATCCAACTTGGGATTTGATGATGAAAAATGTTTATTCTTTTAATGCATATCAGGTTAATAGTAAAGATTTTAAGATGGACGTTATGTATAGAAATGACAAAACAGGTTCATCTGTAAACTATATATCTGCAGGAAACATTGCAGGAGAAGTCCTTTTAAAAGTATTAAATCTTGATAACTTAAATAAAAACAATGAAGCAGGTTCAGATGGTTTCTTTGACTTTATAGACAAAATAACAATTAACGCATCAAACGGAAAAATATACTTCCCTGTTGTAGAACCATTTGGCTCTTATTTAAAACAAAAAATCATTGAGGGAGACGAATTAAACCCCGAAAGAATAAGAATTGCAGAACAATATGTTTTTCAAGAACTATATGACGAAACACAAAGCAACGCAAGACAAAAAGCTGAAAAAAACAAGTTCTTTTTAAAAGGAGAATACCATTCTGCCGGAGGTTCTGAAATAAACCTTAATGCAATGAACGTTCCCGAAGGTTCTGTTACAGTTACTGCAGGAGGTCAAAACCTAACAGAAAATGTAGATTACACAGTTGACTATAATATGGGACGAGTTACAATTCTAAATCAAAGTCTCTTAGAATCTGGAACTCCAATTAAAATTTCATTAGAAAGCAATTCTATGTTTGATGTAGGCACTAAATCAATGATTGGCACCCATTTTGACTATAGAGTTTCAGAAAACTTTAATATTGGAGCAACAATAATGCACCTACATCAAAAGCCTTTAACCTCTAAAATAAGTATTGGAAACGAACCAATTTCAAATACAATTTGGGGAACAAATGTAGATTACAATCACGAAGTTCCTTTTTTAACAAAATTTGTTGATAAATATATTCCTTTCATAAAAACAAAAGCAAAATCAAACATAACTTTTTCCGGAGAATTTGCACATTTAATTCCTGGACATCCTAAAGTACTCGGAAAAGAAGGTTTTGCTCATATTGACGACTTTGAAGGCTCAAAAGTAACTTTTGATTTAAAATCTCCTTTCCGTTGGAGAATTGCAAGTACTCCGCAAGGACAATCGGATTTATTCCCCGAGGCAGATTCAATAAACAAATTATCTTACGGATATAATAGAGCAAAATTATCTTGGTATAACATACATAGAGATTTTCTTGATCGGAAAAACAGCACAATTAATTATTTAACACCAGAAGATAAAACTGACCATTTAGTTAGAGAAATTCCAGAAAAAGAAATTTTTCCAGACAGGGATTTCGAAAATGATATTCCTTCTTTATTATATGTCCTAAACTTAGCATATTACCCAAAAGAAAGAGGACCTTATAACTATGATGTAAATCCTTCGGCAGTTTCTTCAGGTATCAATGAAGCAGGAGAATTAATTGACCCAAACACACGTTGGGCTGGAATTTCACAAAGTTTAACAACAAATAATTTTGAAGAAGCAAATATTGAATTTGTTGAATTCTGGTTAATGGATCCCTTCATCGAAAACAGAAACCATGTAAACACAACAGGAGGAGATCTTTATCTTAATTTTGGAACCATTTCAGAAGACATTTTACGAGACTCAAGACAATCCTTTGAAAACGGAATGCCAAAATCTGCTGAAATTATAAATGTCGATACAACTGTATGGGGAAGAGTTCCAATTTTACCAAGAATAACAGATAACTTTGCAAATGAACCTGCCGGAGTAAGACAATTTCAAGACATTGGACTCGATGGACTAAATGACGCAGATGAAAAATCTTTCTTTTCTGAATACATTTCAAAAGTAGCAACTAAAACCGGAACATCTTCAAATGCCTATAACAAAATATTTGCAGACCCTTCGGGTGATGATTATATTTTCTTTAAAGATGCCTCTTATGATGCAAATGAAGCTGGTATTCTTGACAGATACAAGAGCTATAATAACCAAGAACAAAACTCATCCACTTCCCAAACAAGTACAGAAGGAACTGCAAGTATTTTAACTCCAAATATGGAAGATTTAAACAGAGATTACACTCTAACGGAAAACGAATCTTACTTTCAATACAAAATAAAACTAAAACCAGACCAAATGGAAGTTGGTCAAAATTACATAACAAACATAAAAGAAGCAGAAGTTGACCCGGATGGAGATAAAGTTACGGAAACCGTAAAATGGTATCAGTTTAAAATACCTCTTGAAGATTATCAAAAATCTATTGGGGCTATTCAAGATTTTAAATCAATTAGATTTGTTAGGTTATTCCTAAAAGACTGGGAAGATGAAATCCACCTTCGCTTTGCAAAATTTGACCTTGTAAGAGGAGATTGGCGAAAATATAGACTTTCAATGTTAGAAGGAACAGAAGGAGCTGGAACACCGGAACTTACTGATGCTCAACTAGATATTAATGCAGTTAATGTGGAAGAAAACTCATCAAGAACTCCGGTTAACTATATATTACCACCAGGAGTTACAAGAGAAATTTCACCTTCAAGCCCACACCTCACGCAATTAAATGAACAAGCAATTTCTTTAAAAGTTCAAAATTTAAGTGATGGAGATGCTCGTGCAGCATATAAAAATGCAAATCTTGACGTAAGACAATTCAAACGTTTACAAATGTTTATCCATGCAGAAGCAATTGAAGGGCAACTTCTTAACGATGACGATTTGTGTGCATTCATTAGATTAGGCTCAGATTATAAAGAAAACTTCTACGAATATGAAATTCCTCTAAAACTTACTGAACCTGGTTCTTATGACGGAAGCGAAGACCACCCCGACAGAGAACTCGTGTGGAAGCCCGAAAATATGCTAGACGTTCCTTTTGAAGTTTTTCAAGAAGTAAAACAAAGCAGAAACAAAGCTGCAAGCCAAAACCTAATAGATATAACAACAGAATATAGCGTTTATGATATTAAAAATTATGGTGCAGAAACCGGAAGAAGAATTAGTATAATAGGCTCACCAAATCTTAGCAATGTAAGAACAATAATGATTGGTGTTAGAAACCGAAAAAAAGAAAACAATAAACTTTCTGATGATGGTTTTGACAAATCTATTGAAGTTTGGATGAACGAACTTCGCCTAGAAGGATTTAGAGAACAAGGAGGCTGGGCAACTCGCGGACGTTTGCAAGCAAATCTTGCAGACTTTTCAACTCTTTCTCTTGCAGGAGACTACAGTACGCCTGGTTTTGGAAGCATAGAAAAACGAGTTAATGAAAGACAAAAATCAACAGACAAAAGCTACGATTTTTCAGCTAGCACAGAATTTGGTAAATTTTTTCCTTCAAAATATGGCATAAGAATTCCTGTATATTTTGGTTATTCAGAAGCATTTAGCGACCCTGAGTACGACCCTATTAATCCAGATATCAAAATGAAAACCGTCTTAAAATCCATGACAAAAGAAGAACGGTCTGAACATTTAGATGTTACACAAGACTATTTAAGACGCAAAACATTTAACATAACAAACCTGAAAATTAATGGAAACTCTGAAAAAAAATCTAAAAAGAAAAAAGAAACTGAACTTATAAAAGAAGGTACAAGCAAAAAGAAAAGAAAACCAGGAAACAACAGAACAAAAAGAAAAACAAAAGCTCCTTGGCACATTTCAAATTGGACGGCAAGCTACGGATTTAATGAAACATATATAAGTAATATTAACACAGACCATAATTTACTGAAAATTCATACAGGAGCAATAGCATATAATTACAATATTTCTCCAAAAAACATAAGACCATTTTCAAAAGTTAAACTTTTTAGAAAAAAAGCATTCAAAATCCTTAGAGATGTTAATTTCTATTACTCTCCATCCATGCTGGCATTTAGAACTGACATGAGAAAGTCTTATAATGAAATTCAACTAAGAAACATTGAATCCATAAAAGCCGGGAATTATTCCGATACTCTAAAATCAACTTTCGACAAACAATTTATTTGGAACAGAACTTATGATTTAAGATACAACATTACAAAAAACATTAAATTTACATATTCAGCTAATAACATGGCTTGGATTGACGAACCTGATGGAAAAATTGACAAAGATGACAATTACAAATGGAATCAATATAAAGATACAGTAATAGGAAATATCAGAAATCTTGGAAGAACAAAAGATTTTCATCAAAAGGGCAATTTAATTTGGACTTTGCCTATTAACAAACTTCCATTGTTGGCATGGACTTCTGCAACATTAAGATATGACGCAGACTATTATTGGACAAAAGGCTTGGAACTTGATATTGAGGGAGTTTCTGATGAAGGTTTAGGAAATGAAATTAGAAATAGTCAATCCATTCAATTTAGTTCTCAACTTAATTTTCAAAGATTATACAGAAAAGTAAAATATTTAAAATCAGTTGATGACAAATTTAAAAAACGTGGCAAAAAGAAGAAAAAGAAAAAATTTAAGACTGTTAAATTTACAAAAGAAAATGTAAAATTAAAAAAAGACAAAGCAAAAAGCATTACACATAATCTAAAAACTGAAAAAGTTGAGCTTATTGCCTTTGATAAGAATAAAAAAACCATTAAAGGAAAAACTCAAATCATAAATGAAAACAAAGTTAAATTTATTTCAGATGTCGATGCCAAGAACATAAATATTGTGATTACAGGAAAAAGAGAAATTAAAGAAGGCATTTTAAGAGCAATTGCAGATTACACAACTTATGCTCTTATGTCGGTAAGGAATATTTCTTTAAACTACAGGCAAAACAATGGAATGATTGTTCCCGGATACACTCCCAAAACAAAGTTCTTAGGTTTTGATGAGGGCCGGAAAGCCCCGGGTTGGCAATTTATTACAGGAATACAGCCAGACAATAGAGAGGGAATGTATATGTTAAACACAAATGAGTTTATGAAATACGCATCAATAGAAAAGTGGATTTCTTCTGATACACTATCAAATAATCCCACGGTTATTACGAGTGATATAAACTATAGTCTTAAAGCAACATTAAAACCAATTCAAGGAATGAGAATTGACCTTACTGCTGACACAAGAAAAAACTTCACACAAACTCAATTTTGGACAGGTGGAGCATCAAGCCCTTCTATTTCATCTGACAGAGGAAACTATTCTGTTTCTTTCTTAGCAATAAGAACAGCTTTTGAAAAATATGATGATGTTAGTTATAATTCTCCAAGCTATGAAAAATTTTTAGAAAACAGAAAAAGAGTTGCAGAAATTTTAGCAAATGAACGGTCTAAAATATATTTGAATAATTACAATATGGATGCACCAAATTTAGACACATTAGGAAACCTAGCAAACAACTATCCTAATGGATACAACTCCATATCGCAAGACGTTCTACTACATTCTTTTTTGGCTGCATACTCAGGGCAATCTGTTAAAAAATTCAATTTCCTATCAATGATTCCTATGCCAAATTGGCGTGTAAAATACGAAGGGCTTACTTATTATGAATTTTTGAAAAAATATTTTAAACGAATTACAATAAATCATGGATATAACTCTAAGTACCAAGTTTCTCAGTTCGAATCTAATTACAGATTTAAAGAAGGTGCAGGTGTTGATTCTAATAATCCTATCGGCGAAATAAGAGATGAACTGACAAATACATATTTTATTTCTCAATATAAATTAGGTGGCGCTGCAATTGATGAAAAATTTGTTCCTCTCTTTGGAATAGATATGCAGTGGAAAAATGATATGCAAAACAGGTTTGAATACAAACAAGCCAGAACACTAGCTCTTAGTTTTGCAAACAATCAAATTTTAGAGGTTCAAAGAAAAGAATATGTTATTGGATTCGGATATAAAATTCCAAATTTAAAACTACCTCTTAAAATACAAGGTCAAGAAAGATTATTTGAAAGCGATTTAAATTTCAGAGCAGATTTTAGCTATATGAACACCCTTACAATTATCAGGAGAATTAATGAAGGTATTAATGATATTTCTGCCGGAAATAAAAATATCTCTATAAAAATTAATGCAGATTATAATCTCGACAAAGTTACTTTGAGGTTATTTTATGAACGTTCAATTATGGCTCCTCGAGTTTCTGCATCCTATAAAACTAAGAACACCTATATGGGATTTAGTTTAAGGTTTAATTTAGCAAATATATAAGAAATAATTTCAATTTTTATATAGTTGGGAGCACAATTTAAAACTGTACTCCCAATTTTTATTAAAGAATTTCTACAACAACAGAAGAAGCTCCTCCCCCACCATTACACAATCCTGCAACTCCATATTTTGCATTGTTTTGTTTTAAAACATTTAATAAAGTAACTATAATTCTTGCTCCGGAAGATCCAAGAGGATGTCCTAATGAAACTCCGCCACCATTTACATTTACTTTACTTTCATCTAATTTTAATTCTTTAATTCCTGCAAGTGCAACAACAGAAAAAGCCTCATTTATTTCAAAAAAATCAATATCCTCAGCTGTAAGCCCTGCTTTCTTAATTGCTTTTGGAATTGCTTTAGCAGGTGCAGTTGTAAACCATTCCGGTTCATGTGCGGCATCTCCGTATCCTATTAATTTTGCAATAGGTTTTAATCCTAATTCTTCAACTTTTTCTTTGCTCATTAAAACAAGTGCAGAAGCTCCATCATTTATTGTTGAAGCATTAGCAGCTGTAACTGTTCCATCTTTAACAAATACTGGCCTTAAACTAGGAATTTTTTCAAATTTTACATTTTTAAATTCTTCATCAGTATCAACAATAACATCTCCCCTTCTTGTTTTAATTTCAACAGGTACAATTTCATCTTTAAATTTACCAGCTTCACTTGCTGCTGCTGTCCGTTTGTATGACTGTATAGCATACCTATCCTGTTCTTCCCTGCTGAAATTCATTTCTTTTGCACATAACTCGGCAGCATTTCCCATATGGTAATTATTATAAACATCCCACAAGCCATCTTTTACCATACCATCAACTAGTTTACCATCTCCTAATTTTATACCATTTCTCATTCCCGGCACATAGTGAGGAATACTTGACATATTTTCCATTCCTCCTGCAACAACGACATCATTATCTCCCAACATAATTGTCTGAGCAGCAATAATTACAGACTTCATACCAGAAGAACACACTTTGTTTATAGTTGTACAAGGAACAGTATTAGAAACTCCTGCAAATAGAGCTGCTTGTCTTGCTGGTGCTTGACCTAAATTAGCCGAAATAACATTCCCCATAAAAACTTCATCAATAAGTTTTACATCTACTTTTGCTTTTGCAATTGCTCCTTTAATTACAGTTGCTCCTAATTCTGTTGCAGAAACTTTAGACAAAGAACCTCCAAAACTTCCAATTGGTGTTCTTACTGCTGATACAATATATACTTCTTTCATTTTTATAATTATTATTTGAATTAATATTATTTTTTTAGACAATAGCGAAAATAATAAAATTTTCTTATTTTTTGCAATAAAGTTTAAGCATCATTTAAAAAATGACTATTTTTGTATTTTACAAAAAATATTAAAATGGATATATTTATTGAACTTGCTAAATATTTAGTCCCGCTAATTGTTTTACTAATTGCAGTTTTACTAATCCTAAGACATTTTTCTGAAAAAGAAAAACATCAAAGAAAATATGAAACTATTCAAGCAAATAATAAAATAATAACTCCTGTTAGAATTCAAGCATATGAAAGAATTATTCTTTTATTAGAAAGGATAAAACCAGATGCAATGGCTCTTAGATTACAAAAAAACAAGCTTACTGCAATTCAAATGCAAATATTATTATTGGGAACAATAAGAAAAGAATTTAACCATAACTTGTCTCAACAATTATACATAACAAATTCCACTTGGGAAACTGTTGTAAGTGCAAAAGAACAAGTTTCAAAATTAGTAAACTTAACAGGAACAAAAATGGAAAAAGGTGCTAATTCAGGCGATTTTGTTCGTGCCTTTATTGAAATGTACAACGACCTTGAAAAAAAACCTATTGAATATTCTATTTCTGTATTAAAAAAAGAAGCTTTATTGTTCTTTGGGATGTAAACTTTCTAAATATAAACTTCTAACAACTCAGTTTCTGCCTTTGGTATTAATTCTAATTTCTTCAAGGATGCAGGAATTAGAACAGTTTCTCCTTTTTGTACAGAAACATACCCTTCTCTGTATTTCACATTAAAACTGCCTGCAATACACATAAGTATAACAAAACTGTCTTTTAATGAATAATCTTTTTTTAAATTATTAGAAAACCGAATAAAATTTGTAGTGAAATATTTATTAGATTCTAATTCTGAAAATTCATTTTTGTAATTATAATCTATTAAATAATCACTTTGTTTTTCAAGTTCAACAACTTCAGAAGCAAATTCAGTATGTAATTCTCTACTTTTTCCATAATCATCTTTTCTATCCCAATCATAAATACGATAAGTTAAATCAGAATTTTGTTGAATTTCTGCCAACAAAACTCCTTTCATTATTGCATGTATTCTTCCTGCCGGAATAAAAATTGCATCTCCTTTTTTAACCTTAACAAAGTTTAAAACGTTTCTCAGCTTCTTTTCTTCTGTATATTTTAAATATTCATTTTTACTAAGACTTTTTTTAACCCCGACAATAATTTCGGCATCAGCATCAGCATCTACAACAAACCACATTTCATTTTTCCCATTTTCATTATGCTTTTCCATAGCAAAATCATCATCCGGATGAACTTGAACTGATAAATCTTCTGAAGCATCTATAAATTTTATTAATAGTGGAAAGAAATTTCCAAAGCTTTCATATATTTTTTTTCCAACTAAATCTTGTTTATATACTTCTAATATTTCATTTATGTTTCTTCCGGACAAATGCCCATTTAAAACAACAGATAAGTTATTCTTAAATCCTGAAACTTCCCATGTTTCTCCAACCTTATTAGATTGCAGTTTTTTGTTTAGAACAGATTTGAGTTTTGTTCCTCCCCAAATTTTTTCTTTAAAAATTGGTATAAATTTTATTGGATATAACATAATTTCGACAAAAATACAAAGTTTTATCATTTTGAAATGTAATAAAATAGAAAGTTTTTATAAATTTTTACTTTTTTTTTTATCTTTGTTGAGTTTAGCTTCTTATTAGTACATTTTTAAAAAAAATTATTAAATGAATATTTTTCAGAAGTATAGTATCCGCACAAGATTTAATTTTATTACAGTTTCTGTAATTATTTTAATACTTTTTATGTCTGTATTTTTTGTGTTTACTTTCATCAGTATGCAAAAATATAATGACTATACTCAAGAAATTGATCAACTTAAAATTAATTATCTTAATATGAGGAGGTTTGAACAACATTTCTTGTTGAGACACAAAGAAGACGAAAACTTCTTCATTTCTGGTAAAAACACCTATGTAAAAAAGTTACACTCTGCTTCTAAATCTATTTCAAATATTATAAAAAAACTTTCTGCTAATAAAATAACAAAAGATCTTGACCTATTTAACATTTTAAATGAAATAGAAACAATACATCAAAAATATATTTCAACTTTTGACGAACTTGTTATAAAATCTCAAAAAAAAGGTTCCCCATCTGCTGGAGTTATTAATAAACTTATTATTTCTGGGCAAAAGACATATAATCTTGCAAATTCTTCTTCAAAGAACACAATATCAGAAATGATAAATTATTCTAACAAATATTTATATTCCGGAGATGAAAAATATTACATCTCTTTTCTTAAAGATTTTAAAAAATTAAATTCCAAAAACGAAAATCCGGATTCAATTTCGGATACAAACATATTAAACTCAAAAATTTCTAATAATTTTCAGAAATCTTTAGCCTCTTTTAGAAACTCTTTTAAAACATTAGTTAACCTGAATAAAGAAATAGGAACATCGTACAAAGAAGGGCTAGAAGGAAAATTGCGAAATTTAAAATTTAAACCTCTCGAAAGTTTTGTGAAAATTGTTAATAATAAAAGAAAAGAAAAACACCAAAACACTAAAACATTAATTTTTATTCTTTTTGGTGCCATCTCAATACTTTTTTTAATTCTTTTTCTCAGATTTTCAAATTCAATTGTTACCCCTTTAAATCGTCTAAAAATATTTATTAAACCTTTAAGTCTAGGTATTCTTCCAGATGAGAAATTAAACTACGAAGGAAATGATGAGGTATCTGAAATTTCTAAAAGTGTAAATAACCTAATTGAGGGTTTAAAAAAGACTTCCTCATTTGCTTTTTCAATTGGTCAAGGAAAATATGAAAAAGAATATGAGCCTTTAAGTGAAAAAGATACATTAGGAAATTCATTAATAGACATGAGAAAGAACCTTATTTCTGCAAACAAAGAGGCAGAAAAAAGAAATCAAGAAGATAAAATAAGAACTTGGACAAACGAAGGTCTAACAAAATTTAATGATATTCTAAGACAAAACCAAGGAAACATTAAAGAAATGTCCGAAGCTTTAATTTCTGAATTAGTTAAATTTGTGAATGCAAACCAAGGAGGTGTTTTTGTTTTTAAGAACGAAGAAAACAACAACTTCCTTGAACTTACAGCATCATATGCATATGGACATACCAAAAAGAAAACTAAAACAATTTTACCGGGAGAAGGGTTAGTTGGAACAGTTGCAGTTGAAAAAGAAACAGTTTACATGACTGAAATACCGGAAACATACATTACAATTACTTCCGGTCTTGGGGGATCTGTCCCAAGAAGTCTATTAATTACACCAATGATTGTAGAAGATGAAGTTATAGGTGTTATAGAACTTGCTTCGTTCAACAATCTTAAAAATCATGAAATTAGTTTCGTTGAAACATTATCTGGAAATATTGCCTCATTCCTGTCAATTACAAAAATAAATCAAAAAACTGCTGAACTTTTTGAACAATCTCAAAAACAAACCGAACTTATGAAAGTTCAAGAGGAAGAAATGAGGAAAAACTTCGAAGAATTACAACAAGTTCAGGAAGAATCTTCAAGAAGAAGTGCCGAAATGTCCGGAATTTTATCTGCTATTGACACATCATCATTAGTTATTGACATTAACACTGACGGAAAAATTATTTCTATTAACAGAGGATTATTAGAATTATTAGGAATCCCCGAATCAGAACTCATTGATACTAACTATAAAGATTTTATTCATTCTGAAAATGACGAAGAATATGAAAAATTTTGGGCAAAATTAGTTTTAGGAGAAAACATCCAAAGAAATGAACACATTATATTAAATGAAAAAGAATTTTGGTTTTCTGTTGTATATGCTCCAATTATTGATAGTAATGACAAAATTTTGTACATATTAACAATGGCAACTGATTTAACAGATGCAAAAAAACTTGAAAACGAACTAAAAGAAAGAGAAGCTCAATTACGCCAAAACATTGAAGACATAAACAAATCACACAAAGAAGCAGAAAGAAAGCAATATATTTTAGAAAACACTAATGAAATGCTAAAAGCCAATGAAAAAACTCTACATTCTGCGGTGGAAACAGCAATGAAACAAAGAAAAGAAATTGCTAAAAAAATTGAAGAAATTGCCGAAGAAGAAGCTCTTACATCAAGTAGATTTGAAGGTATAAATCAAACAAATGTTACATTTCTATTAGATTTAAACGGTAAAATTATTTCTGCTAACAAAATATTTTTAAACTTATTCGGATACTCAGAAAAAGAAATTATTTCAAAACAACAAAACATTTTATTCTCTAAACAATTTTTAAAATCCGAAAGTTATAAAAAAATATGGGAAAATTTAAAATCAGGCATTCATGTTCATGATAATTTTAACTTTATTACTAAAAACAAAGAAAAAATATTTTTACAAGGAACTTTTACTGCGATAAAAGCCAGAAGTGGAAGAACTTCAAATATATTTTTCATAGGCTTTGATACAACAGAATTATTGATGAAATCAGAAGAATTAAAAGCAAGAAAAACAGAACTATTTTTTCAAATTCAGGATATGCAGCTATTACAAAAAGAATCTTCTGAACAACAAGAAAAAATAATCCAAAAATCATTTGAACTTGCAGAAAAAGAAGCAATATCAAAAAGTAGATTTGATGGCATAAATCAAACAAACCTTATTGCCGAATTTGATACAAAAGGAATTATAACAGATGTAAATGAAATATTTACTACTCTATTCGGATACAAAAAAGAAGAACTAATTTCCAAAAATCATAAAATAATAATTTCAGAAGACTTTGCAAAATCTGACAAATACAAAAACTTATGGAAATTACTTCTTCAAGGAAAACACACAACTGGCGAATTTCCTTTTATTGGGAAAAACAACAAAAAGATATTTGTAAAAGGAACTTTTACAGCTGTTAGTAACACTAATAATGAAACTATTAAAATAATTTTAATGGGATATGACAATACCGAACTTATAATGAGAACCGAAGAACTAAAAGCCAGAGAAACAGAATTAAAATTCCAAATAGAAGAGCTTAAAGACCTTCAAAAAGAACTCAAAAATAAACTAAAATAAGTATAACAATCATTTTATTTAATGCCAATTTTCAAAATCTTAAACAAACCATACCCACACGAAGAGTCTATAAAAAAAAAGATTTTTATAGCTGCCTTATTTGGTATTTTTATAGGGCTTTTTCTTCTGATATTAAAACCTTTTGACATACCAAACCTAACACATAAGCACAAAACTATTTTCCTCTTAGGTTATGGTTTTATAACTTTTTTGTCAATGCTGATAACATTTGTAATTTTTCCTGTAATCTTTAAAAAATTTCACAATAAGGAAAAATGGACAACAGGGAAAGAGATTATCCATATTACAACCACCCTTTTTTTAATTGCTTTGTTAAACATCCCATATAGTGCAGTTTTTTGTAACTATTGCCCGCCTTTTGAAACAGAAACATATGCTGGAGCACTTATTTTTTCGATGATGTCTGTTTTTATTTTAGGAATTTTTCCGGTATCTATTATGGTACTTGTTTATCAAAACCTTTTGCTTAAAAGAAACATAAAAAATGCTGAAATTACAACACAAAAAATAAAAAAAAGGAGTACTCCTCAAGAAACAATTTCTATATACTCAAACAATAAAAGAAACATGTTGAGTATTAATATGAATCAATTACTTGTGATTAAAGCAAATGGCAACTATATAAATGTATATTATGAAGAAAATGACAAATTAATCAAAGAAATGATTAGAAATACACTAAAAAATACAGAATTTTTAATCGAAAAACATTCAAATATAATTCGTTGTCATAAATCATACATAGTAAACTTATCCAAACTGAAAAAAGTAACAGGAAATGCACAAGGCTATAAATTAACATTTAATCATTTAGGCTTTACAGTTCCTGTTTCTAGAAATCTATCAAAAAAAATACTTAACCAAATACAAAATTAATTTTGTCTGAAACTAAAACAATATTGGGAATTGACCCTGGAACAATTTTTACAGGATATGGTGTAATAAACGTCATAAAAAAAACTCCACAGCTAGAAAACTTTGGATATCTTGATTTGTCAAAAATAAAAGACCCATACGAAAAGTTAAAAATGATTTTTCATAGAACAACCCAACTAATAGACGAATATAATGTTAATGAACTTGCAATTGAAGCTCCATTTTTCGGTAAAAATGTTCAATCAATGTTAAAATTAGGACGAGCACAAGGAGTTTCTATTGCAGCTGCACTTGCTAAAAATATTGATATATTTGAATATGCTCCAAGAAAAATTAAAGTTGCAGTTACAGGAAATGGTAATGCTTCAAAAGAACAAGTTGCTGTTTTTCTGCAAAACATCCTTAAATTTGAAAAAATACCAGACAAATTAGATGCCACAGACGGGCTTGCTGTTGCTGTTTGCCACCACTATCAATCCAGAGTTCTTGGAGGAGGAACTTATAAAAGTTGGAAAGATTTTATAAATAAAAATCCTAGCAGAATTAAAAAAAATAAACAATAGCACCACTAAACAATAAAAAATTAATAAGAAAAGTTTAAAGATTAATATTTATTGTTAAATTTGTATTAGTTTTTGTAAACAAATCTATAAAAAAAGACAAAACTCATACACAAATTAAAACTTGGCAATATTATTGCTCAAACTTAAAATCATATCTTAACAAAAACCAAAATCATGAAGTTAACAAAAGTATTATTCATCGGATTAATTTTTTTTATTTTTTCAGGAGGTGCTTTCGGGCAAGAAATAACATATTCCGCAGCAGAAGGTTTATTTAATGATTCTCAGAAAAAAGTAATAGAGAAAGCTGAAAAACATATTGATAAAGGAGATAAAAAAATTAAATTAGCTGAAAAAATCGAAGCAAAATATACAAAAAAGAAAAAAAAGAAGAAAAAAAAGAAGAAAAAGAAAAAAACAAAAGCAAGCAAATTTGACAAAAAAACTTGGGAAGCCAAAAAATTTAGAATTCAAGCTGAAAAAGAATATTTAAAAGCATACCAAGATGCTTCCACAGTTTATTCTGAAATTATTGTAGCTGCTGATTTCTTTGACGATGGAGACCATACAGAAGCCACTTCGCTTAACAATGAAGCAGTTAAAATGGTTGTAGATGCAGAGAAAAAAATGTCAAAATATAATAAGACAATAGGAAATAAAAAAACTCTAAAAAAAATCCCTTCTGCAAAATTAAAAACGGCAATTAACGAAGCTCGTTCCCTAAAAGAAAATGCTATTAACAAACAAAAAGAAGCTCTTGATTTAGTCTTAAATCAAGGAAAAAAGAAAGAGGCCGTAGAAAAAGATAATGCAGCTTGGGCTAACGCTCAAAATATTAATACTATTGAAGCATATAAAGATTATATAGACAGTTTTTCTTCCGGAAAATATGTAACAAATGCAAGAGCAATGATTCGTCAACTAAAAGCCGAAGAAGAAAAGAAAAGAGAAGTTGTTATTCAGGCATCTTCGGACTATACTTTTAAAGTACAAATTGCCGCATCTAAAACTCAACTTTCAAATTACGAGTTACAAACTAAATACCGAAACACTTCTGAAATTGAACAAGTTTACACAAATTATTATTACAAATATTGGGTAGGCTCATTTGGTTCATATTCTCAAGCTGTTTCGTTAAGAGACCAACTACTTATGTCAACAGTTCCAGACGCATTTATTGTTGTATTTGACAAAAGTGGAAATCAAATTGATGTTAGTTTTGATATGAAGAACTAATAAAAATATTTTATATAATTTTATGAGAAGGCATTAATGCCTTCTCTTTTTTTTACTATTTTTGCTTAATTTTAAAAAAAAACATTATCTCAAACTTACCTCTAGCAGAACGCCTCAGACCTAAAAAATTAGAAGGTTATATCGGACAAGAACATCTTGTCGGTAAAAATTCTGTTTTACGTAAAATTATTGAAACAGGAAACCTTCCTTCATTTATTTTATGGGGACCTCCCGGAGTTGGCAAAACAACATTGGCAAAAATAATTTCAAATACACTAGACAGACCTTTTTACATACTTAGTGCTGTAAATTCCGGAGTAAAAGATATAAGAGAAATAATAAACAAAGCAAAAAGCCAAGCATTTTTTTCTCGTCCAAACCCAATTCTTTTCATAGATGAAATTCACAGGTTCAGCAAATCTCAACAAGACTCACTATTAGGAGCGGTTGAAGACGGAACAATAACACTAATTGGTGCTACCACTGAAAACCCTTCTTTTGAGGTTATTTCAGCCTTGCTTTCCAGATGCCAGGTCTACATTTTAAAATCACTAGAAAAAAAACATCTCAAAAAACTTCTAGATAATGCTGTAAACAACGACTTAGAGCTGAAAACAAAAAAAATTAAAATTAAAGAAACCCATGCTCTTTTTATGTATTCCGGTGGAGATGCACGAAAACTTTATAATATTATTGAATTAACAATAAACTCATTTTCGGAAAATGAAAACATAATCATTAATGACAAAAACGTTGTTAAAAGTCTTCAAACAAACATTGCAAACTACGACAAAAAAGGCGAAATGCATTACGATATAATTTCAGCTTTTATAAAATCAGTAAGAGGAAGTGACCCAAATGCAGCAGTTTATTGGCTTGCTAGAATGATTGAGGGAGGTGAAGATGTAAAATTTATTGCAAGAAGATTGCTAATTCTATCTGCAGAAGATATTGGACTAGCAAACCCAAACGCCTTATTAATAGCGAATAACTGTTTTAGTGCTGTAAATATTATTGGTTTTCCCGAATCAAGAATAATTTTATCAGAAACTACAATTTACTTGGCAAATTCTCCTAAGAGTAATTCTGCTTATGAGGCAATTAACAATGCACAAGAAATAGTAAAAAAAACAGGTAATCTGCCTGTACCTTTGCATCTTAGAAATTCTCCCACAAAACTAATGAAAGAAATTGGGTATGGAAAAGATTATGAATATGCTCATTTATTTAATGAGAATTTTATAAATCAAGAATATTTACCCGATGATATTTCCGGAACAATATTATATAAAGCACAAAACAATCCTCACGAAAAAAAAAGTAACGAATTACAAAAAAAACGTTGGGGAAATAAATATAAATAAATAATTCTATGATAAACAAAATACCAAATATTAAATACACAAACGAAAACAATTTTTTCCTGCTTGCAGGCCCATGCGTTGTTGAAAGTGAAGAAAATGTATTTGAAATTGCCGACCACCTAATAAATATTACGAATAAATTAAAAATCCCATTTATTTTTAAAGCTTCATTTAAAAAGGCTAATCGCTCAAATATAAATTCATTTACAGGAATTGGAGATATAAAGGCTCTTGAAATATTAAAAAAAGTAAAAAATAAATATAATGTTCCAATTGTTACAGATATTCATACAAAAGAAGATGCAAAAATTTCTGCTAAATATGTTGATGTTTTACAAATACCTGCATTTTTATCAAGACAAACAGATTTATTAATTGCAGCTGCAAAAACCGGAAAATTTGTAAATATAAAAAAGGGTCAGTTTATGTCTCCTGAATCTATGCGGTTTGCTGTTCAAAAAGTGGAACAAGCTGGAAATAATAACATAATGCAAACAGATAGAGGTACAATGTTTGGATATGGAGATTTAGTTGTAGATTTCAGATCAGTACCAATTATGCAAAAAAATAAATACCCTGTAATTGTAGATATTACACATTCACTACAACAACCAAACCAATCTTCTGGGATAACCGGAGGACAACCGGAAATGATTGAAACCATTGCAAAAGCAGCAATAGCTGTAGGAACAGATGGTATTTTTTTAGAAACCCATCCAGATCCTTCAAATGCAAAATCTGATGGAGCAAACATGTTAAAACTTTCTCTTGCTGAAGAACTTTTAGTTAAACTTGTTAAAATAAAAAAACTTATTTCTACGTTTTAGAAATTCCTATTTAATCAATTTATATTATTACTAATGAAACACCTATGACAAAGACATTGCAACCAAAGGGAATGACTATAACACAACATACACATGCATTGCAAAAAAAGTAAGTATTCCTATGTGCAGAAAAGCTCAACTATTATAAATACGAACAAATAATCAACCTATTTAAAATCAAGCAATTAAACAGTTTTAAACACATGAAAAAATATTTCTTTCTTATAATATTTATAGTATTGAATATATTCCTAAATGCTCAAAAAGGAACTCTAAAAATTGTAATTACTGACATTCGCAGTAATAAAGGAAGCATAAAAGTTGCACTATATAATGAAAAAGATAAAGAATGGTTTTTAAAGAGTGTCTCAAAGGCAAGTCAATTAAAAGAAGTAAATATTAAAAACAAAAAAGCTTATGTTATATTTTCAAACATAGACTATGGAACATATGCTGTCTCATTGTTTCATGATGAAAATAATAACGGAGAGTTCGACAGAACTTCTGTTGGATTCCCTGACGAACCTTTTGGAATTTCAAAAAACAAATTAACAATTGGTCCACCAAAATTTAAAGATGGCAAATTCGTTTTCAATTCTTTTGAAAAAATTATTAATATAAAAATGAAAACATTTTTATAACGAGCTGATTATATACAAAAGTGCAAGTGCAAATAACAGGCTTATGAAGAGTAAGTTTAATTTTCATTTACTTTATAATATTTTGCAATTCAGCTATTCGGCTTTTTTGTATCTTGTTCAATTTGATTTATTTATATACATCTTCATCTAAAAATACCAAAAGACAAACGCATTTCTGAGCTTCTCAACAAGCCCTAAATAGGGATGTTCAGTAAACGATAAGTTTTTTATAATCAGCCTATTGCAGAGCAAAAGAACTTAATATTACCCCATTTTCTTGACTTTGACAGAATAAAGTAACAACATATTGATACATAGCTAAATATAATTTTAGCCAAGCACCACGTTTTTATTTAAATATTTGATTTATAGCTTTTTGAGAAGTTATATCATTTAGCATTAC
>CAMZKV010000072.1 GCA_947311445.1 uncultured Chlorobiota bacterium
CCCATTGCATGTGTTGCACAACTTAAACAGGGGTCGTAAGCCCTAATTGCAACTTCAACTTGGTTTAACATTCCTTCTGTAATTTCTTCTTTTTTGTCAAGAACATTTTGAGCAACCCAACCTACTGCTTTATTCATTGGTTCGTTATTATGCGTTGTTGAAACAATGAGGTTGCATTTTTTAATTTTGCCTTGTTCATCTACTTTGTAATGATGAATTAATGTTCCTCTTGGAGCTTCAATTACACCAACACCTTCGCTTCGCATAACGCCTTTTCTAACCAATTCGTCGCCTTTAATATCTTCATCAAGAAGTAATTCTTTCATTTTTTCTGCTGAATGAAGAATTTCAATAAGTCTTGCCCAATGTGTGTGCATTGTCATATTGTTAGTTTTTCCTCCTGTGTAGGCAAAGAAATCTTTTCTTGCTTGCTCGGCATGTGGTGTGTCTATTGATGTGCAAACGTTCATTCTAGCCAAAGGACCTACTCTGTTCCAACCTGCATTTCTACCTAAATGTTTAATGTATGGAAACTTCATATATGACCATCTTTCAACATCTTCATTAAAATATTTATGATATTGAAAATCAGGAATATCATTCAATGTTATGTTCCCTGTGCTATCAATGGCACGTAAATTTCCATTATATAAATCTAATACTCCGGAACCATCTTTTGAAACAGTTCCTAAGTGTCCGGAAGGATAAGCTGCAAAAGTATCTAAGAAAGATGCATTTTTTTCATGATAATCCTTCATAAAATCTATAACAGCAAGTGACCACTCAATCATTGTATCAACATTTGGAATGTCTTTACCATCAAGGAAATAATCAATTTCATTTTGGCGAAGGTTTTTATGAACTCCACCGGGGACAGCTGAAATACCATGTATTTTTTTTCCTCCTGTTGCTTTAATCATTTCTTGCCCAAACTTACGCATTAAAATTCCTTTTTTTGCAAGTTCTGCATGTTCTTGTGCAACACCCACAACGTTTCTTAAAACGGGGTCAGATTCAATTCCCATTAATAAGTCAGGAGCAGCAAGGTAAAAGAAGTGTAATGCGTGTGATTGGAATGTTTGTCCGTAGTGCATTAACTTCCTAATTTTTGTTGCTGTTGGAGATAAATCTTCGGGGTCAATTCCTACAATTTGGTCAATAGCTTTTGCTGCTGCAAGATGATGACTTACCGGGCAAATTCCACATAATCGTTGAACAACTAATGGTGCTTGCCAGTATGGATGCCCTTGAATAAATTTTTCGAAGCCCCTAAATTCAACAATATGAAATTTTGAATCTATTACATTTTTGTTATCATCAAGTTGAATTGTTACTTTTCCGTGTCCTTCTACTCTTGTTACGGGGTCTATTATTATTTTTTTGCTCATTTTTTTTGTTTTTGAAATTTATAAAGTTGATAATCGTAGCCTGCGGGTTTTCAAAACCCGCAGGGTATTTTATTAATCATACTTAAAGTCGGCATATTCAACTTTTTGTTTTGTTCCAAAAAGAATATTTTTTATCATTTGCCAAATATGGTCAGCATTAGGAGCACAACCCGGTATGTAATAGTCAACCTTAATAATATCTTGAATTGAATAAACTTTATCTAATAATTTGGGAATATCTTCGTGATAAGGGATAATATCTTCACCATTTTCACTTGAAATTGAGTTCAAATATGCCTCTTCTAAACAGTCTTTTAAAGGAATAGTGTTTCTCATAGCCGGCATTCCTCCCCAAATTGAGCATTCGCCAATTGCAACAATGATATCACATTTTTTTCGGAATTCTCTAAGTACTTCAAAATTTTCAGAATTTGCCACACCACCTTCAATAATGCCAATGTCGCATTGTTTTGTGAATTTTTTAATATCAGTTAGTGGTGATTTGTTAAATTCTACAAGTTCTAATACATCAAGTATTCCTAAGTCGATGTCTAACAATGACATGTGGCAACCAAAACAGCCGGCAAGTGAAGTTGTTGCTACAATTTTTTTCTTGCCATCTTTTGGAATTTCAATATCAAGATCTGTACCTTCAATCCATTTTATGTTTTTGTTTGTATCAAATCGTCTTGTTCCCATAGGTTTTGCAATTGTTTTCCCTTTTGCAATAATACAACCTACCGGGCATAGATTTGCAGCATCAAGAACTTGTTGGTCGGTAAGTTTTTTTTCTTTTTCATAATCTATTCCAACTAACATATTATGTCCTCTGTTTTGAAAATAGAAAACTCTATCTCCATCATTTGTTTTCACTTCGTGAACGCAGCGCATACATTGAATACATCTGTTATGCTCCATAAAAATCCTTTCCGATTTAAAATCGCGCGGACGTTCTTCAAATAAATGAGGAAAACGTGTTGCTGAAATTCCCATTTCGTAGCCTTTAAGTTGCAATTCGCAATCTCCGCTTTTTGCACACGCGGGGCAATAATGATTTCCTTCTGCAAAAAGCATTTCTACAATTGCTTTTCTGTTATCAAGAATATCAGGAGTGTTAACTTCTACATTCATACCATCAAAAACTTTTCTTGTACAAGCTGTATCTGGTTTACCGTTAATATTTACAGTACAAACTCTGCAAGTTCCAAGCGGCGGATATATTTCTTTAAAATGGCAAAGTGTAGGTATGTAAAACCCATTATTTTTTGCAGCTTCAATTAATGATTGTCCTTCAATTGCTTGAAAACTTTTTCCATCTATTTTTATATTTACAATTCTTTCTTCCATTTTAATTTTGTTTTACGTAATCATAATAATCATTCAATGCAGAAGAAAGATCGAATTCTTTATTTTTAAGAGCTTTCTTTTTAAATAATTCAGGGAATTTATTAATTGCATCTGTTATAAAATTTGTTGATGTTTTTCCTAAACCACATCTGCTTGAATCTTTTAAAACTTGTCCCCAAGATTTAATTTCTTGAATTTCTTCCATTGTTGCTCCATTATTTCTAATTTTTTCTAATCGTTTGCCAATTAGGTAATTGCCTGCTCTGCATGGAGTACACAAACCGCAAGATTCGTTTATAAAGAAGTTAGATAAATTTGTAAGAATATCAAAAACATCTCTGCTATTATTAAATAGCATTACTGAACCTCCGCAAACTAAGTCTTCACCAGATATTTTTCTGTTAAAATCTTTTTTTGATAGAACATTTCCGGATGGTCCACTAAATTGGATATAATTAATATCTGCTGCACCGCATAAATCAAGCATTTCTTGAATAGTTATTCCCCATTCAATTTCATAAATTCCTTCTTTTTTGCAATCTCCGGATATTGATAGAAGTTTAGTTCCTTTTGTTTTTTCAGTTCCTTTGCTACTATAAAACTCACTGCCAAGTTCCATAATTCTTGCAGCCGAACAGAAGGTTTCAACATTATTTACAATTGTTGGTTTTTGAAGATAACCTTTTTCAACGGGGAAATAAACTTTTGTTCTGGGGCCTCCTCTATTGCCTTCAAGAGATTCAATTAATGCAGTTTCTTCTCCACAAACATATGCTCCTGCTCCTTGCATAATAGTTAGGTCAAAATCAAAGTTTTTACCAAGTATGTTTTCGCCAAGTAAACCAATGTTATAAAAATGTTGAATTGTATCTTCTAGTTTTTTTCTTAAATATCTGTATTCTGCCCTTAAATATATAATTCCTTTACTTGCCCCAATTGCATATCCGCCTGTTATCATTCCTTCAATTAATAAACCCGGAATTTGATTTATTAAAACTCTATCTTTAAATGTTCCCGGCTCACCTTCATCTGCATTGCAAATAACATATTTTTGTTTGCTTGGAGATTGTTTTGCAAACTCCCACTTCATTCCAGTTGGGAAAAAGGCACCACCCCTACCAGATAAGCCCGATTGTTTCATTTCTGCAATAACTTCTTCAGGACGTTTTTTTATTAAATTCATTATTGCCTCACCTTCTTTATATTCTCTAAAAAGAATTGCTTCGCCTTTGTCATTTTTATATCTTATGTAATCTTCAATCTTGTCTGCAATATCTTCTAATTTGCCCCCTTTTTTTAGGTGCTTTATAATATTTGCTACCTTTTTAGGTGTAAGATTTATAAATGGCATGAAGTTGATTAATGCAGCTGGTTCATGCTCGCTTAAACCAATACATGCAGTCTCAAAAAAACTAAATGTTCCAGAGGGGTCTGTTTCTCCAAGTTTAACACCAAGTTCTTTTTCAAATGCTTCTTTAACTTTATCTCCACCTTTTATTTTAGAAATAATACTGCTATTAATGTAAATGCTGTATTTTCCTGTTGGTTTGCGTTTAAAAAAGTGATAAAATGAAATAACTCCTTCAATTTCTATCCAAGAAACTTCAAGTTCACGCGATAGTGTTCTAATGTCTGCTGTGCTAATGTAGCCTTTTGCATTTTGAAATTCCCACAAGTAATTTAATAATTGTGTTCTTTCGTTTTTTATTTCTTTTACATTCATAGGAAATGATTTTTATTTTTCGAGTATAAAGTTCCGAAAATGAAAAATATCATCCTATGACTTTTATCATATAAAAAATACGAGAAAACAATATCATTTAACACTCTATATATCAAGCAAATACAAACAGCATGAAACAAAATAAGGAAGTTATACATTTTATTTATACTGTTTCTTAATAAAAGGAAAGTAATTTTATAAAAAAAGAGATGTTCTTATCAGAACATCTCTTTTTTCTAGAAATTAAGCGAGTTATTTACATAAATTTATATCTATCATCTTTAACATCAGCCGCTTCTTTAACTGCATCAAATGCTTCTCTGCTTACTCTAAAATAATATCTTCTCTGAGCATTATTTTTATCATTCGAAACATCTATTTCTTCAATATTATCTATTCCGGTTTTTGAGCTTACTTTAAGAACATAAACTCCGTTTTCTCCAATAATAGGTTCAGAAATTTTATCTTTTTCAGAATAAACAGCTGTTGCTATAACATTATACTCAATTCCATCATCGTTTAGCCTTGAAGAAGAGAAACTGATATTTTTAGCAGTTTTCACAAGATTAGTTTCACCTTTCATCTCAGATACAAACTTTTCTGCTTTTTTTTGTTTCACAACTTTTGCAGTTATTTGGTCTTTTATTTGATTTAACGGAGCGATTCCTTCTTCTCTAACTTCTGTAACAATTCCTACAATAAACATATCTCCGTCTTGAAATGCAGAAGATACAGATTCTTTCTCGGTATCATCATTAAAAATCCAATTAATTATTGAACTAGGATTCTCAATACCTGCAATTACTTCTGTTTCAGGAGCAATATTATTTGCAATTCTTTTTGTATATCCTTCTTTTTCAACTAATTCATTAAATTTATCTATGCTATTATCCGAATTTGAAGAAAAATCTCTTGCTTTTGCAAAATAAGCACTTACGGTTGTGTTTCCCGGTCTAACTTCTTGTGATAATAAGGCTAATCTAATTTTTTCATTAGAACCTTTGCTCATTCCGATTATTTCAGCAATATGGATTCCATATTTAGTCTCAACAATCTTTAATTCTCCTTTTTTTGATTTAAAACATTCATCACTAAATTCCGGTCCGAATTGGTTTAAAAATGAGGCTTCTGCTAACATTCCTAAATCTCCACCTTTTTCTGCTGATTGTTTATAAATTGAATTTTCTTTAGCAATCTTGGCAAAATCTGCTCCTTTTTTAATTAAACTTAAAAGACTGTCTGCAACTTCTTTTGCTCTTTTCATATCTGCAATCTTTTTAGCATCCGGTTGTATTAAAATATGTCTTACTTCAATAGAATCAGGAATTGAAGTTCTATCAAAAACTCTTTTCATAACATAACTTCCATTTTCAAGAGTCGGTCCAAAAACTTCATTAGAGTTTGCATAAAAAAGGCTAGAATCTTTAAGTTCGTCAAAAGAAACATGAGGATATAAAAATTTTACTTGTGAATTTGCATTTACATAATTAATAATATCTTCATTTGTTGAATCAACAGAAATTTCTTTAAATTCTTTTTTATAATATTCAAGCTCTTCTCTTGTTACTTTTCTGTCTTCTTCGGATGGCAAAATATTAAAAGTTACATAAGCAATATCTCTTGTGTGTTTTTGTTCATATTCTGCTTTGTGTTCATCATAATAATTTTCTAATTCTGCATCACTCACATTGATAGAACTATCCGGTACTGTATTATATTTTTTTACAGCATAATCAAAATCAACAATTTCTGTTCTTTCTTTATATAAGTTTTTAGCTTCAAGATTTGTAACATTTATCCCTTTTGAAATAAGAGCCATATACTTTGTATATTTTCTATTATTTTTCATTTCCTCTTCTAGAAATTTTGCAACTCTAGATCCTTCTTTTGTTTCACTTGAATTGGAGAAAAAGTTAACAGCTGCTTGCACATTAAAATTCCCTTTTTGGTCAGAAAAAACTTGTTTTGTTAATGGGTCAAGTCCTGTTTGAATATTTTCGCCACTAATAATTTTGGCAAGTTCCATTCCACTAACATCAATTCCAAGTTCCTTATAGGTGCTTGATAGTGCATAATCTTGAACTATTTTATTCCAAACTTGGCTTTTAACATATTTTTTGTTAGCATCTGAGATTGAAGTTTCTCCGGTTAACATTTTAAAACCTTGCTCATAATTATTATAGCTTATTTGATAGTCCATAAGCGAGACACTTTTTCCATTTATTTCAGCAATATTTTGTTCATTGCTTGAAAATATTTTACTTATATCTCCTAGTAAAAAAGCAACTAATGCAATACCTATAACGATAGCAATAACCGGTCCTCTATTCCTAATTTTCTGTAATGTAGCCATTTCTGAATTATTATTATTTTTTGTTCAATTTTTAGAATTTGCAAATATATAAAAAAACTTATTATAATAAATTTTATAAATATTAAATTTTTAATTTCTCCAATAAATTCTTAGAAAAGCCTTATTTTTTATTACTTTGTGTAAAAATTATAATAAAATGGTTGAAATTTGTTCATTAGCTTCAGGAAGTAATGGAAATTGTTATTATGTAGGTAATGAGTATGAAGCTGTTTTAGTTGATATTGGAATCTATTATAAAAAACTTATTGAAAGATTGGAAAATGCTAATTTAGATAAAAATAAAATTAAAGCAATTTTTATATCGCACGAACATACCGACCATATTCAGGGAGCACGTTCTACAAGCAATAAACTTGGAATACCGGTTTATTATACAAAAAAGACTTATTTTAAAAGCTATAAAAAAAACAGATCTGAAAATTTTAAGATTTTTGAAGCTAACACACCTTATAATATAGGGAATATTATTATTCATCCATTTGCAAAACAACATGATGCAATTGACCCTTGTAGTTTTAGAATAGAAATAGATGGAAACAATATTGGTGTTATGACTGACATTGGTGATATTGATGAAATTTTCAGAAATGAATTTTCTAAATGCAATGCAGCATTTTTGGAGGCAAATTACGATACAGATATGCTAAGAACAGGATTGTATCCTTATTTTCTTAAAGAAAGAGTTTCTTCATCAAAAGGACATCTGTCTAATGCACAGTCATTTGAACTAGTTAAGAATTTTGCTTCTTCAAAATTAAAAACTATTTTCCTTTCTCATATTTCTGCTGCAAATAATACACATGAAATTGCTCTTGAAAGTTTTTCTGAACTACAAGATAAATATGATATAAGACTTACAACGCGAAATGGAATTTCTGATGTTGTGAGAATTTGACAATTCTACTTCTATAAAAAAGCCCCTACCGAAGCAGAGGCAAAGTTCTTTTGAACTACGGCATATAGCCTTATTGTGATAAGATACAAAAGGAATTTATTATCTTATGTTTGTAAAAGTACATTTTTTTTATTACTTTTCAAAATCTTTTTATAAATACTCTTACCATGGCAAAAATACTCGGATTAGATTTAGGCACAAACTCAATTGGTTGGGCAGTAGTGGATGAAACAAAAGATACACCTATAATAAACAAAGGTGTTCGCATTTTTTCGGAAGGTGTAAAAATTGAAAAAGGGGTTGAGAGCTCAAAAGCAAGTGAACGAACAGAATACCGCAGTGCAAGACGACTGAAATTTCGTAGAAAAATAAGGAAGTATAACACATTAAAAGCTCTAATTGAAGCAAAAATGTGCCCTCTTTCTTATGATGAGTTAAAAAATTGGCGACAAAATAAGATATACCCTAAAAGCAAATATTTTTTAACTTGGTTATGCACACATGAAGATAAGAACCCATATTTTTTCAGAAATTTAGTTTCAACGAAAAAATTAAATTTGGAAAACGAAGAAGAACGTTTTATGCTTGGCAGAGCATTCTATCATTTGGCACAACGAAGAGGTTTTAAAAGTAACCGACTTGACCAAAGTGAAGAAACTAATAAAATTGAAAATTATAAACCCGTTTGGAATGCAATAGTTGAAAAATCAAATAATATTACTGACCTTATTTTGAATTTTAGCAATTATTTAGAAACCGAAGAAACTGACGATAAAAAAGTTAATACTGTTCTTTCTAAATTAAAAAAAATGACAGCATATTTGCAAAAAGGCAAAATTGAAAGTTTTGAAACAGAAAAAGATAATTTTTTAAAAACCATTAATAAAGAAGAAAAACTTGGAGCAGTAAAACAAAGTATAAAAGAACTGTCACAAAAAATTACAGATGCAAATTGCGATACTTTGGGGCAGTATTTTTACACACTGTATAAAGATGCAAAAAAAATAAGAAACAATTACACGCACAGAGAAGATCACTACGAAAAAGAATTTAATATTATCTGCGATAAGCAAAATATAAATTCAGAATTTAGAAAAAAATTACACAATGCTATTTTTTATCAACGACCGTTACGCTCGCAAAAAGGTCTTGTAGGCAAATGCACTTTTGAACCAAGCAAAGCAAGAAGTCCGATTTCGCACCCGCTGTTTGAAATATACAGAATGCTGGCTTTTATCAATAATATAAAATACAAAGTAAAAGATAAAGATAATTGCAAATTCGGAAACTGCAAACAACTAAGCAATGAACAAAAAAATGTAATCGCAGATTTATTTTTCAGGAAAAGCAAAACGCAATTTGATTTTAAAGAGGTAAGAACAAAACTTGAAAAATCAGAAAAAAAGAAACTCGCTTTTAACTATAAAGATTATACAACAGTTACAGGTTGTCCGATGAGTGCGGCTTTAAAAAATATATTTATTGATAAAAAAGTTTGGAAAAGCTATAATTTTTCAGATAAGATGAATTTTTATAAAAATATTCATTTTCCTAATTTAAAAACGGCAAAAGGAGAACATTTGTTTGCTGTTTGGCATGTGCTTTTTACTTTTGAAGACCGGAAA
>CAMZKV010000073.1 GCA_947311445.1 uncultured Chlorobiota bacterium
TCTTTATTTCCAAAAGAAAATCCTACCGGTTTTATAAGTGTGCCAATTCGTTGGGTGCAAATTTATGAAAAGTGCATAAAGGCAACAGAGGGCATTGAAGATGAAAGAGAGCAGTTAAAAATTATTAAAACAATTACCGGTAAAAGACTTCATTGGGGCTTATCTGCTGCGGGATATTTAGACCCTAAAATTTTCAGGTATTTTCATAAACATGGAATTACTGTTAATAGTGGTTTTGGAATGACAGAAGCAACAGGAGGTATTACAATGACTCCATCTTTTGAATACAGAGAAAACTCAACCGGAACTCCTTTACCTGGTATGGAAACTCGACTAAAAGAGACAGGAGAACTTGAAATAAAAGGACATTATCTTGCTAAATATCTTGAAAATGCCGGACCAGACGATATTATTCTATTTCCGCATGAAGAAGATTATTGGCTATCTACGGGCGACATATTCAAAATTGACAAAACCGGACATCATGAAATAATTGATAGGGTTAAAGATATTTACAAAAACAATAAAGGACAAACTGTTGCTCCCGGCATGATTGAGAAAAAATTTGCCGGTGTTCCGGGTATAAACCAAACATTTTTGGTTGGAGATGCTAGACCTTACAATGTTTTACTAATTTCTCCCGATAAAAAAGACCCTGTTTTAAATTTTGGGAATAAAGATGAAAATATTGAAGAATATTTCAGGCAAATAATTACAACAGCAAACAAAGATTTGGCACCTTATGAAAGAGTTATTAATTTTTGCATAATAGAAAGAGATTTTTTGAAAGAAAAAGGAGAATTAACAGCAAAGGGTTCTTTTAAACGAAAAAATATTGAAAAAAATTTTTCTGAACTAATATCGAAACTATATCAAAAAAACTATGTTTCTTTTAAAAAGAAAGGATTTGAAATTATTATTCCAAGATGGTTTTTTAGAGATATTGGAATTCTTGAAACTGATATTAAAAGCAACAAAGCCGGAATTTTTAATAAAGTAAGTGGAAAAACATTACGAATTCAAAAATCTTACAAAGAAGACATTTATATTATTGGAGATTTAAATTATAAGGTTTTTAATAAAAAAATTGATTTGGGAGTAATTGTTAGACAAGCAAAGCTTTGGGTAGGAAATCCAGAGCTTATAGAGTTTTCACCAATAAAAGACAGTTTTGATTTTCCATTAAGAAATTTTTCTTCGCAATTATGTGTTCTAAATAAAGATGCTAAGATTTATCATTCTTCTGAAATAAAACAAGTAAAAGGAATAAACGATATTGATTTGATTTTTTTGAATAGTCTTATATCAGAAGCATTACATACAGAAACAAAAACTGCATTATCTTCCTTAAAACAAATTGAAAACATATTTCCAAGTTCAAATAAAAACAAAGCCGAAGTTATTCGCAGAAGATTAGAAGCTCTGGCTTGCCACCAAAATGAAGAAATAAGAATAACAGCATATCGTATTTTATTAACCAAAGACCCTGAACCAAACTTTTCAGAACTTTTACCTGCTTTTATAAATTCCGGACAAACTTTTCTTAATGAAGATTCTATAAAAATATTAGCAAAGGGTACTTTTGCATTGCAACATTTAGATAGTTTACGAAAAAGAATGTTTCAATACAGAAGAGAGTTAAAATGGCCGGCAGACAAACAAACAAGAAAACAATTTGATACAATTTTTAAACTTCTTCTTAATTTTGGGATTAATAATCCTAAATATTATAAGACTTTACGGGCAGAATTTGCATCTTGGATGTTGTTGAAAAATGAAAATTTTTTATCAAAAAAAGCACATAAATATTTTTATGAACTTCATGGATCTTTTGTAAAACATATAAAAGAATCCTCAGAAAAATATTCTGAAAAAGAGTTGAAATCTTTCTTAGTTTTTGACGAGGGTATATCTAAAAGCTATAAAGAAGAACTAATTACTAAGTTAGCTGCAAGCCATACATTAAAACAAGCAATAATCATAGTTTATGATGATTGGGGATTTAAAATGAGTAATATCCCAAAACAAGGAATCTGGGTTTCTAGAGTAAAAAGCTATAGAAATACTAAACATTACAGACTTAGCATCAACACATTAACAGGTAAACATTATGACATTCATGTTTCAATTGACGAGAAGCTAAAAACAAAAAAAGGTCTTGAAACACTTTATAGGATGATAACCTTAGGATCTTACCCTTTTGGGGCTTCTGCAATTACAACTTTCGGTTGCAGCAACCCAAATGATAAAATTGTTATATCTGCATATTTAAGTATGCTTTCGGCTTATGATAAAATAAGAGCAATTGTTGAAGTACAGGCATCAGGGCATATTGAGTCTGCAAATGCTTGGAGGAAAATTTTTATACGTTCTATGAGTGCATTCTTTAAAGTATGGTACAATAGTGGGAGAGCTATAATTCCCGGTTTTATTTCACCAAATAATGTAGCTCTTCCTGAAAATGATTTTACAGATAATGCAGTAGTTATTTCGCTTTCGGGATGGAGTTCAAAGGCATCTTTTGACATATTAATTAACTCATTATTCCTAAATTTTTATAAAAAGGTTACAGCACACTACCCTATTTTACATAAGTTTATAAAAACAAGATGGATTTTTCATGCTTGTGTTGAATCTCTTGGAAAAGAAAAAGCTATAAATATTTTTCATGAATTAAAAGTTAAATATGAAAAGAAATCTGAACTTTCAGAAAATGAAATAGAAATTTACAATAATTTAAAATCCTATTTAACTGACTTTAAGGGAAGAATGTACCTCCCTCTTGCCCTTTTCAATGCAATTGACAGATATTTAGATTGGGTAAATAAAAACCCAAAAGCAAGAATGAAAGCTAAGGAACAAACTATTTCTGAATTATTTGATTTATACAACCTCAAACAATTTTCTGAAATTGTAAGATATAAATTCTTTAGAGAAACATTTTTTAAGGATTGTAGTCTTAAAATTGCAAAAACATTTGATATTTTATTAAAAAAGATGTCTGACAATATAAATATTATCCCTCTCCAATTAACTGAATTATCTGATTTGCAATCTGTTTTAAAAACCGAATCTGAACAAAATATGTTTGGTAAGATGGTATTTCCCGGAATTAAGACAGAGCAAAAAGTTGACATTCTTACTGTTGGAGAAAAAACAGATGAGCATGTAATTGTTCGTTCAATATTAAAAGATAAGAGCAATACAGAATATGTAATGCGGGAGCCTCTTGAAGCATTTGAAACAGGTGAACTATACAAATTATTTTATAAAGAAAACTATCCTAAAAAGATTTCTGATACTGACAAACATTATGTTCTAACAGATACAAATGAAAGAGTTATTGGTGGCTTATGCTACAAAGAGCTTAGTAAGGATGGTGTTTTAATAGATGGAATGGCTGTTACTTCCCCTTTGCATGGAAAAGGTATTGGTTCTGCTATGATGGAAGATTTTTTTACAAGAATGAAAGCAAGAGGAGTTAAAACAATTAAAGCACACTTTCTTTTTGGAAATTATTATTTGAAACACAATTTTGTGATAGATGAGAAATGGGGAGCTTTAGTTAAGAATCTATAAAATAATTAAATTAAACAGTAATACATATTTATTAAATTCCCTCATTAAATTCGGGAAGAGATTTATAAAAATAATCTTGAATTTTTGTTCTAACATCCATTTTCCAAAGCTTTTTATTATTGCTTGTAGGGTTTATTCTGTTAGAAAGAAATATGTAAATAAAATCATATTCGGGATCAATCCAAACGAGAGTTCCTGTAAACCCAGAATGTCCGAAACTTTTGTCAGAAACTAGTTGCGAGGAGGGTCCTCCGTGCGGTCTTAAAGCTCTGTCAAAACCAAGTCCTCTTCTGTTATCATTTTCGCAAAAAGCACATGAAGAGAAGAGTTTTAAAGTTTTTGCCGATAAATATCTTTCTTTTCCATATTTCCCCCCTTGAAGATACATTTGAAGTACCTTTGCTAAATCATTTGCATTTGAAAACAATCCTGCATGCCCGTTAACTCCACCTGTCATGGCAGCAGCATAATCATGTACATATCCTTGCAAAAGTTGATGTCGGAAGAAATCATCATTTTCAGTAGGTACAATTTGTATTTTACTAAAATTTTCTAAGGGCAAATAACCGGTTGTATTTGCTCCAAGTTTATTGTAAAATACATTTTTTACATAATCTTCTTGTTGCTGATTTGTAATGTCTTCAATAAGTTTATTAAAAAGAATAAAACCTAAATCGCTATATTTATATTTCTTTTTACTTCTTAATTCAGAATCATATATTTTTTGATAAATTGTATCAACATAATCTTTGTTCATATACATTTTATCTGCAACTTTTAGTATAAATTTTCCTTTTTTTACGGTTGAATATATTTTTTTGTTCGGAATTGTTTTTTCATCATCTTCATAAGTATATCTATAAAATGGAATCCATGGTTTTAAACGTGCCTGATGTGCGAGAATATCCTTTATAACAATATTTTCTTTATTAGTTCCCTTTAAATCAGGCGTATACGAAGATAGCTTTTTATTAATGTCTATTTTTCCGCTTTCATATAATTTCATTAAAACAGCTAATGTTGAAATTACTTTTGTAAGAGAAGCTAAGTCATAAATATCAGAATTTTGTGTTTTAACTTTCTTATCGTAAGTATGGTATCCGTATGATTTATGAAAAAACACTTTTCCGTTTTTAATTGCAAGAATTGTTGCTCCGGGAGTTGCTCCAACTTTAATTGCATCATTTATAACAGAATCTACTTTTAATAATGTGTCTTTATTTATTCCTAACTCAAAAGCGTCTGTATATTTAAGTCTCTGTTTAACAGATAGTTTTCCCATTCCTGCTTTAAAAAACTCTCCTGCGGAAACAGGCAATTTTCCTCTTGCCGTAATTCCTCCGAAAAGAAGTTGAGCAGATAAATTTCGTGTTATTTTTCTGTCGTTATATGAAACCAAAACGGCTTCCAAATTTTCAGGGTTTTTAAAATATTTTAATGCATATGGGTTTCCAAAAAGGACTAAAATAACTTTTGTTTTTAAAGATAACTTATTCACAAAATCGGTTATGTTTCTGTTTATTCCGAACCTTCCTGCCGGTCTTCTATTCATGTTATGAATACTTACTATTACTTTATCAAATTTGGAAAGTTGAGAAATTTTTCTGTTAAAAGCATCTGTTTTTGAAGTTTTGTTAATTGAGAAATTATTTACAAAATCATATAATTCAAGTTTCTTCTGAAAATCATTCACATAGCCATTGCCTACTGATATTGAGGCGATTGTTTCACTGTCTAGATTTTTAAAAGGAATAATTTTGTCTTTATTTATTGCCAATGTTAAGGCTGCTTCCGTTAATTTTTTATTTAAAAATATTGCTGAATCCGAGTTCAAATCTTCATAAATATTTTCTATATTGACTTTTTTATAGTTTTTTAGTCCAAACCAATGTTTTGCAACTAGTATTTTTCGGCATCTTTTATTTATGTCTTTCTGCGAAATTTGCCCTTGTTTTATAGCTTCTTTAATTTTTTCAAAAGCTATTTTAACATTTTCCGGCATAAGCAAAACATCAACACCTGCAATGAGTGCCGCAACTTCTGTTTCTCCTGGCAAATATAGTTTAGTAACTCCTTTCATTCCAAGTGCGTCAGTAAAAATTAATCCTTTAAAACCAAGTTTGTTTCTAAGAATACCTGTAACAATAGGCTTTGAAAGGCTTGACACTGACTTTTTAGAAGAATCCAAAGAAGGAATATTGAGATGAGCAACCATAATTCCTCCTAATCCGGTGTTTATTAATTCTTTAAAAGGATACATTTCTAATTGTTCTAATCTTTCTTTTGTATGAAGAATAACCGGCAAATCTTTATGAGAATCTACATCTGTATCTCCGTGACCGGGAAAATGTTTTCCTACTGCAAGTATATTATTTGACTGTAAACCAACCATATATGCAATTCCTTTTTTTGCAACATTTTCTTTTTGCTCACCAAAAGACCTGCTGTTAATAACCGGATTATTTGCATTGTTATTCACATCAATTACAGGTGCGAAGTTTATATGGATTCCTAGTCTTTTGAATTGTTTTGCGAGTTCGTCTCCAAATTCGCTAATCAATAAATCATTTTGAATTGCCCCCAGCATCATTTGTCTTGGGTAATTTACAGTATTTTTTAATCGCATTGAAAGTCCCCATTCGTAGTCTCCTGCAATCATCAACGGAGTTTTTGAAATTGATTGATAATAGTTTGTGAGTTCGGCTTGTTTCACAGGCTCAGCTTGAAACATAATAAGCCCTCCAATTTTATATTCGTTTATTATTTTTGTTATAAAATCTTTGTTTGTTTTTCCTTTGTTTGGATATGCGGCAATCATAAATAGTTGCCCAAGTCGTTCATCACCAGTCATTTTTGACATTATAGAGTCTGCCCATATTAAACTTTCAGATTTATCGTACTTAACCGAATTAACACCTTTTTTATCAGAGCTTTGAAGTAAGAAAAAAATTAGTAAGAGAGTAGATATAATTGTGAATTTTTTATTTTTCAAAAGTCTTTTATTCATTCTAGTATTATTTGATTTTATCTTTTCTAAATATTCAGAACTGCAAAATTAGAAAAAACGGCATAAAAAAACCGCCTTTTGGCGGTTATTTTATTGGCTGTATAAATTTCTATGAATTAGCAAATTTGAGAATATTATCAACAACTTCATCTTTTGGATTTAACTTAATCTTACTTAGTGCATCCGAACATTTCTTAAAAATCACAAAAGATGTTTGTTTTTTCTTATCAGTATAGTATATTTCAAACTTACTTTGAGTTAATACAGACAAATGAAAAAGAGTAAAAGTTTTTTTCATATGCTTATCTAATTAATTAAAAATTATTTTTCAAATAGATAACGCATAAACTCATTGAATATTTTTAAGTATAAGCAATTTAACAAATTTTAACAGAAATAAACTAAGACATTTTGCTAATATTTTTTGTTGCGACAACAATATTACCTATTCCAAAATATTCTACTTTATCAAATAGAAATTTTGAAATAAAAACACCTCTTCCATTAAGCTCCAAAAGATGTTCTTCATCAGTGGGGTCAGGGAGCGATTTCCAATCAAAGCCAGTTCCTTCATCTGAAATAGTCCATTGAAGTTTGTCATTATCTGCGAAAAAATCAATAGTAATAATTCTATTTTTATAAACGGGATTTTTCATCCTTTCAAAATAAAGTTCGTCTAAATTGCCATTATTTAAAGCCTCTTGTTTTTCAGAATATGTTATGTTTAAATTTCCATGTTCAATAGAATTTGTTATTAATTCAACAAGCCCAAGTTCAATATTAACTTTTTCATTATCATCAATATCTAAATTTGATTCAACTATTACTTTATCAACAATTTTTGGTATTTTATGAAATTCCGTATTAAATTCTAATTGAAATTTACGATACATAAGTCTGCCAGGAAGTACATCAGGAGAGTATTTGCTTGAAATAATTGCTTTATATTTTTTAAGAAGTCTTAATAACTCTTGAGATGATACAGGTTTTTTTAAATAATTATTTGCTCCAAGATGTAGTGCTTGAACAGCATAGTTTTCTGTACCAAATGCAGTTACCATAACAACAATTGTATTGGATTTTTTGTCTCTAATGGCTTCTAGCAATTCTAAGCCATCCATAATAGGCATTTGAATATCTGTAAGAATAATATCGGGTTTATATTCTTCGAATATATTTAGCCCTTCAATTCCATTTGATGCAGATTTAAAATCATATCCATTACTTTCTAGTAGACTTTCAAGAAAAAATCTTGATGCAATGTCATCTTCTACAATTAAAACTTTCATTAGTATCTAATTTTTTATAAAATGCAATTTACTTAAAAAAAATTGTTTTATAAACTGTTTTATTATTTTTTTTATCAGAAATTATTATTTCTAAATTGTGCTTATTATTATTATCTATATGTCTATCAAACACATAGCTAATTCTATTGTTCTTTTTATCGTAAGTAAAAATTATATTTTTTTTGTCAATTTTTGCAGAATATTCTTTAATGCCTGATAAATTATCTTTTATTTTGAATGAAATTTTTCTTTTTTCGGAAAAATTATTCCCTTCCGGAAAATTTTCTTCTATAATTTCAGGAGGTATTTCATCAACAGAAATAGCAAATTTTCCAAATCTATTAGTCTTTGCCACAAAGAAGTCATTTATATAGCTTCCTCCAATGGAAGAAAATTTGCCATTTTTGTCTATCACTACCAATAACGCTTTGTTTATTAGATGCTTAGGCAGTATGTTTGTTCTTATTGCTATATGAATTTTCTCATGAACAGGTATTTTATATGAACATAGTTTATGGATGTCAGAATATAATTCTTCCTTTCCCTTTATTATTTCATATTCTTTTTCAATGTTTTTATATATTGTTCCTTTTGTGAAATAAGCTCTAAAGTTTTCTCTTTCAAAGAAATTATCTTTATCATAATAAAAAAGATCTAAATTTCTTTTTTCTCCTTCTGCTTTTTTTCCTGAAATTTTAAGAAATAAATAAGTTTTATTTCCGTATATATCAGCAAGTTCAATTTTAACTTTATGTATTTCACTATCAAAATTTTCAACTATTCCTGAGTTGACACAAGAGCCGTAAAAACTTAGTTTGTTGCCTGGTTCTATAAAACACTTTTGATATTTATCCCCTGAGATTTGTCTTTCTTCAAAATCAATGAAGCTATTAATGTATCTAGATTCTTCAAAGCTAATTTTATCAGTTTTGTGAGAATATATTTGTTTGCCATCAAAAAACATTTTTAAAGAATAAATACCTTGTGTATTTTTTGTTGCATTTAAAAAATCATTTGCTCTTACTGAAATCCCTAATTTGCCTGTGTAATATATAACTTTATTTATAAAATAATTTCCTCCTTTTTTATAAACTTTAAAAAATTGTTTTTTGCCTGAGTTGCCAATATTTCCATTTTCATCAAGAGCATAAGCTCCAATACTATATATCTTTGGTTTTATGTTATCTACAATCTTAAAATTAAAGTAACAAGGGTTTATTGGCACATCTTTTTCAGTTTCTCTTATTTCAAAGTGAAGATGAGGCCCGTATGATCTTCCTGAATTTCCAATGTAGCCAATTATATCTCCTTTTTTTATTTTAAATCTCGTTGAATCCGGATATTTTACAAACTCAAAATTGTTAAGTGAATATTGAATGTTTTCTGAATATTCTTCAAGTTCTTTATTAAATTTTTGCATATGTCCATAAACTGTTTTAAGTCCGTTTGGATGCGTAATATACAACGCATTACCATAACCTCCTGCCGATTTTCTAATACGAGAAACATAGCCATCTGCGGCTGCAAAAACCTTCAAACCTTTTGTACTTGCTTTAATATCTATTCCTGAATGAAAATGATTTGGTCTTATTTCTCCAAAATTACCGGCTAATCTTAGTGGGAAATTTACAGGAGAACGAAAATATCTTTTATCATAATTTTGAGATTTTAGCTGAAAAGATAATATTAAAAGTATTATTATTGAAGAATATTTCATCTTGAATTTAAAAATTTTTATTAAACTTGCTCGTTATTGATAAAAACCGCAAAATTATCTGATTTTATGAAACTAAGAAATTATACACTGTCAATTTTATTTATATTTATTTTAAAGATTTCTTTTTCTCAAAAAACTGTTGAACCTTCCTTAATAAAATGGTACACTATTGAAGAAGCTGATAGTCTTTTTAATATATATCCAAAACCTATAATGATTGACGTTTATACTGATTGGTGTGGGTGGTGCAAACATATGATGAAAACTACTTTTGCACACAAAGGTATTTCGAATTATATAAATATTAATTTTTATCCTGTAAGGTTTAATGCCGAGGGCTTTGACACAATAAAATATCAAGGTAAAACATATACAAATTTAGGCAATGGAAGAAAGCCAAAACACGATTTTGCAAAATACATTTTGAATAATCGCTTTTCATTTCCTACAATTGTTTACATTGACAAAAAAAGGAAAATAAATCCGGTTCCGGGTTATATGAAAATTCATGAAATTGAACCTTTATTAGTTTATTTTGTAGAAGAAATAAATATGGCATTGCCTTATAACAGTTGGAAAAATATGTATCAACAAAATTATTCGGAAGTCTATAAAGAAGAACTAAAAAAAGATACTACAACAAAAAAACTTGACAAAAGTGGTAGTGTAAAATGGTTTTCAGTTAAAGAGGCTTCGGATTTATGTGAGAAAAACGACAAACCAATGCTTGTATATTTATACACAGATTGGTGTCAATCTTGCAAAATTGAAGAAGGTACTGTGTTTAAGGATTCTATTATTGCTAATCTTGTAAATGAAAATTTTTATCCTGTAAAATTTAATGCTGCATCACAAGATACTGTATATCTTTTTGGTCAAAAAATTATTCCATCAGGAAAGGGAAAGCCTCATAAGCTAACATCTTCTCTCCTTCAACAGAGTTTTAGATTCCCTGCTTTTGTTTTTATTAACAGCAAAAAACATAAAGTAAATGAAGTGCATGGTTTTATTTCGCCTTACCAATCTGAAAGAATTTTTTCATATATAAAAGAAGAAAAATATAGAACTCAAAAGTTTGAAGATTATGTAAAGTCTTTTAAAGGAAAGACTCCAAAAGATTAATATTGTGAGATAATTCACAAAATAGACTATGTTTATAAAATCTTTATTTTCAATGAATAGTTTTGGTGTAGATATATTAATAATCTACATTTAAGATTGTTCAATTTCTCCAAATTTATTAAGTTAAGATACACAGAGGCTTTATGGACAGACACTAAATAGTGTTTTTTGTTTTAATTATTTCAGCAGCAATGCTCACAGCAATTTCTTCTGGAGTTTTACTTTTAATTACTACACCAATTGGAGCGGAAATTTTTTTTAACTGTTCTTTGGAATATCCTTTTTCAATTAAATTACTAAAAATTTCTTTTACTTTATTTTTGCTTCCCATCATTCCTATGTAAGCAACTTTTTTATTTAATAGTTTTGTCAATATTTTTTTATCATGAGTATGGCTGAAACTTGCTATTACAATGTAAATATTTTTGCCGTCCGGTATATATTCATCAACTTTTTCAAAATTTATAATATGCTTTTCATCAGCATAGTCATTAGCTTCTAGAGTATCAAGGTTTGGTCTGTTATCGTAAATTTTAACTGTATATTCCAAGATTTTCATTTGTTTTGAAAGAGCAAGTCCCACATGCCCACCACCTACAATGCAAACTATATGTTTATACCCTAAAACTTCCTTATAAATATTATTTTTAAATTCATATTGCTCTGAAATTTTTGCCCCTTCTTCTATTTTTAATTCATTAATACCTAATGTTAAAGTTATTTCATTTTTAGTATCAAAACATCTTTTAAAAACTTCAAAATCAGATATATATTTATTGTCTATGGGGTATAAAATAACAATATTCTCTCCAGAACAAATCATTCCTGATGCGTGCATTGCCTCTTCTGTTCTGTGAATTTGTTCGTGTAATTCAGGGACATAGATATTTTTTTCAAGCATTTTATATGCTCTGTTTACCAGCTTATGTTCAGTTGCTCCCCCTCCAATTGATCCATATCTTTTACCGTCATCAACAACTAGCATTTTAAAACCTTGCCTTCCCGGACTACTGCCTTTATTTTCAACTACAATTAAGAGTATAACTTTTTTGTTATTATTAATATTTTCTATAGTTTTTCTTATGATGTTCATGTTACAAAAGTATTAAAAAAAGGAACTCATTTTTTATAAAACATAATATTATTATATTTTTGTAAAAAAAAATATGGTTAACAATAAAACTATTGCAGTTGTAGTTCCTGCATATAAAGAAGAAACTCAAATAGGCAAAGTAATAGACACAATGCCTGATTATATTGATAAAATTGTAATAATTGATGATTTAAGCAAAGATAAGACTGTTGAGATTGTTAAAGAATACATTAAAACAAATAATAAAGTAGTTTTAATAGAGCATGAAGTTAATCAAGGTGTTGGAGGAGCAATTGCGTCAGGTTACAAATGGGCAAGAGATAATGATTTTGATATTGCAGTAGTAATGGCAGGAGACGGGCAAATGGATCCGAATGAATTACCAAGAGTTATTGGACCTGTTGCAGAAGGAAAAACTGATTATACAAAAACAAACCGGTTATTATCAGGCGAAGCATATGAAAAAATACCTCGTATAAGATATATAGGAAATTCAATATTATCATTTCTTACAAAAATAGCCTCTGGTTATTGGCATATTGCTGACTCACAGTCAGGCTATACTGCAATAAACAAAAAAGCACTTCATACAATAAATTGGGATAAAATGTATAAACGATACGGGCAACCAAATGATTTACTTGTTAAACTAAATGTTTATAATTTTAGGGTACAAGATATAATTACTCCTCCGGTATATAATGTAGGTGAGCAATCAAAAATGAAAATTAAGAAAGTAATTTTTACAATTTCATGGCTTTTACTTAGATTATTCTTTTACAGATTAAAACAAAAATATATTATAAGAGATTCTCATCCTTTAATTTTGTTTTATTTTTCCGGTTTTTCATTGTTGTTATTAAGTGTCCCACTAGCCCTTAGGTTTATTTATTTTTGGATAGAGTTTAATAATATTCCTAAGATAAATTTTTTAGCTTGGATGTTTGCTTCAATTATGGGTATATTATTTATCTTTTTTGCAATGTGGTTTGATATGGATTACAATAAAAAATTAGCAGAAGACTATAAAAGTGAATAAGAAACTAATTTTTAACATACTGCTTTATCTTTCATTAGTATTTCTTGTATATTATTTGTATAAGTTTGATTATCTGCAAATTGACAATTTAAGATTTAATTATTCTTATTTAATTATTTCAGTATTATTTCTTTGGTCAGGTTTTACTTTAAGTGCAATAAGCTGGTGGAATGTTCTTAGAAAGCATAATATTTATATTTCAAAATCAAAAGCAATTGCATCACACGGTTTGGCAGTTTTTGCAAAATACATTCCCGGAAAAATTTGGGTAATACTTGGCAGAGCATCAAAAGCAGTCGGTAATAAATATTCTTTAAAAATCGCATCTTATGCCTCTCTTAAAGAACAATTACTTTATGTTTGGCTTGGCTTATTGCTTAGTGCAGTTCCTTTAATTATTTTTCACGGAGTTGATGAGTTTACAATTGGTGTTACGGTTCTTTTTCTTGGTTTAACAATCTTTAATTTTTCAGACAAAGTAAGAAAAATACTTATTTACCTTATGAAAAGGTTTCTAAAAAAAGAACTTGAATTGCCAAAAATCACATTTAAAGAGAGCCTTAATATTTTAATTTACATTCTAGTTTATTGGACTTTTTGGATTTTTGCTTTTTATTTCTTTGCAAAATCGATATACCCTGAGGCAGAATTGTCTGCAGGTTTTATTTTCCCCCTTGGTGTTACGCTTGGACTTCTTGCAATAATTGTACCTGGGGGTATAGGTGTGCGAGAGGGAATAATGACTGGCTTTATGGTGCTAACGGGAATACCCCTAGAAATTGCAACTACAATATCAGTTATTTCTAGGTTGTGGTTTATTTCGGGAGAGGTTTTTATTTTCTTTTTTAGTCTGTATTTTAACCGAAAAGACTTATAAAAAAGTATATTAGCAAAAATCCGCAAGTTATCGTATCAATATGCTAATAAACAAAGTGTTGAATGTTATACCATTTCACTTTAATTAAAATAATAACACGATGACTATCAGTGCTTTATATACAGACTTACGAAATTAAGGTATTATTTAAAAGTATCTTTATATTGTTGCGAATATCTGTAATATACTCTTTTTGCTTCATTATTTATGGCTACAGGTAATGACATTTTATTCTTTTTTGCTTTTTTTTCAATTTCTTCTTTCCACGATTTACATCCTTTTATGTATTTTTCCAATTTTGTTATTTTAAGTTTATCAAAATGTTTCTTTGCCTTTTTAGTTTTAATAAGATTGTTTGAAAAATTGTTGCAAACAGAATCAAAACTAATGATTTCTTTGTTTGCTATCAAGACAAGGCTGTCTTTCAAATTTTTATTTTTTTGGATGGAAAGTAGAATTTCTTTTTTCAAATCTTCTTTTGTAATTTTCATATGTTTATCATATGTAAATGTAAACTCATAAATACCTTGCTTTGCTTTTTTATAATTTGGTTTTTGAATAATTTTCCAATATTTACAAGTTGGTTTTAGTTTTAAAAATGTTTCCCAATAAGCCTCTTTGTTGGTCCACCAGTAATGAATAGCTTGATTTCTATACTGTTGTATTTGAAATTGGTTAAAAAATGTTAATATAAATAAAATGGTAATAAATATTATTTTGCTTAGTTTATATTTTCTTTTTTTTGAAATAACTGCTGCAAAGGGAAAAGCCATTAATCCATAAATATCAACCATTGATCTTTGCCCAAAAGAACCTCCAAACCACCAACTCCACCATGAAGACAGCAGGTAAATATTAATAATTAATATAAATAATATTGCCCAAGAAATATCATTTTTAATCTTTATCAGTCTATACATACCAATTGTTGCTATTAGCATTAATGGGGTATATATATACCATCCTTTTTTATAACTAAGTAAAAAATCTGTAATTTGAGGATTATTAAAGAAAAATTTACCGCCTTCAGTTCCATAGGAAAAATAGAAGATTTTTCCTGTTACATAGTACCAATAAGAGAATTGTGGTATCCAAACGATTACGAATGCAATCATCATAATTATGATTAAATACCATTTTTTTACCAAAAATATTATATTCTGCCTTAGACTTTTAATACTTGAAACGCCGAATAAAGGGATTAACAATAACACTATAATATTAGTAGGGCGTATTAATGTAATTAATCCTCCTATTAAACCTAAAAAAATTGTGTTTTTTATTGAAGTCTTATTATACCACCGTAAAATCAAATACAAAAATAAAATAATTAAAAAGAAATTATAAGCATGAGGAGAAGGAGCTTCGTAACTGACATAAAAAAACAAATTTGTTCCTGCTCCTATAAAAAAAAGTGTTAACGCAGTAGTTTTATCATCAAAATATTTTAAGAGTATTCTCCTTAAAATAAATAGTGCTAAAATAAAATAGACATATGCACTAAAAGTTAAAGCAATATGGTATGGTTTTGTATATCCTGTTGCTTCAATATTAGGGTTTAGTTTTGCTATTCCATGTGCTAAAAAAAAGAATGGAGAGTACATTATTGATAGCCCACAAGTCGTTAACATAATTTTTTTTCCTTCTTCTGTATAGGATGGCCATATCCACAGGTTTCTATCTTTTTTTGGAAGTTTATCAATGTAATTAAAGGAAAGATCTTTTTCAATAATTGCGGCAGGCAAAAAAGCGTAATACGATTTTACGTCGTATTTAATAACCCCCTCTTTTGTGTTGTATGTATGATGATTAAAATTAACCAATGATATAGCTATTATAAAAAGTATAATAACTATCATACTTACAGAGTTTTTTTGAAAAAAAATATTTAATTTCATTACTTATGTGTTAAGTTTCACAAGGTTGTTGTTGACAACTTGTTTTTAAATAAGATTTCAAAGATAAAATTTTCTTTTTAAAATCCAAAGGATTTATTTTAAATATTTCAGGTTTGATTTCATACCATTTTTCTATTGCA
>CAMZKV010000074.1 GCA_947311445.1 uncultured Chlorobiota bacterium
CCCCTGAAATCGGCCAAACAATGCCGTCACCAATGATTATTTGCTTAACATCTGCAATGTAAAACGAAGACCTTGCAGATGTTAAGCAAATAATCATTGATAACGGCATTGTTTGCCCAATTTCAGGAAGCAAAAACTGGACAGATGTTCGCCAATTTAATTTAATGTTCGACACAAAACTTGGTTCAGTTAGTGAAGATGCGGATGTAATTTATTTAAGGCCGGAAACAGCACAGGGCATTTTTGTTAATTATTTGAATGTTCAAAAAACAGGAAGAATGAAACTTCCTTTTGGAATTGCACAAATTGGGAAAGCATTTAGAAATGAGATAGTTGCAAGACAATTCATTTTCCGTATGCGTGAATTTGAACAAATGGAAATGCAATTTTTTATTCGCCCCGGAGAAGAAGATAAATGGTTTGATTACTGGAAAAAAATGAGAATGAAATGGCATGAAGTACTAGGTTTAGGCAAAGATAATTACAGATTTCACGACCACGATAATCTTGCACATTATGCAAAAGCTGCAACAGATATTGAATTTAACTTTCCATTTGGCTTTAAAGAATTAGAAGGCATACATTCAAGAACAGATTTTGATTTGTCGCAACATCAAAAATTCTCCGGCAAAAAACTTCAATATTTCGACCCCGAACTTAATAAATCTTATGTTCCTTATGTTATTGAAACATCAATTGGTGTTGATAGAATGTTCCTTACAGTTTTAGCAAGTTCTTTCGAAGAAGAAGAAATTAATAAAGACAATGGAAAAACTGAAACAAGAACAGTTTTAAGAATTCCACCGGCATTAGCTCCTATAAAAGCTGCAATCCTTCCATTAATGAAAAAGGATGGATTGCCAGAAAAAGCAAGAGAAGTTTTAAATGATTTGAAATACGATTTTAATTGCCAATACGAAGAAAAAGATTCAATAGGAAAACGTTACAGAAGACAAGATGCAATTGGAACACCTTATTGCATAACGGTTGACCACCAGACACTTGAAGACAATACTGTAACAATTCGAGATAGAGATACAATGGAGCAAGAGAGAATTTCTGTAAGTAAACTTAATTCATTAATAGACGAGAAAGTAAACTTTAAGAACTTATTTAAGAAAATAAATTAAGGTTTGTTAAATTGCTTTAATTAATGTTTTGAGATTCTTATTTTAACAAGAAAACTTTTATGAAATTATTTTTTGTGAATTTAATAGATTGTAAATTAGTTTTAATATTCGAACAAGCTACTTAATAATATTTTTATTAGCGAATCCGTGGCTAAATTATACTTTTGAGTAAGTTTAACAATCAAGCAATATAACAATGCAACAATTTAACAATGCTTCAATATAAATAATGAAAATAGCAAATATAGAAATACCGCACTTCCCCTTGCTTCTTGCCCCAATGGAGGACATTACAGACCGCTCATTTAGGCAAATGTGTAAGGATTTTGGTGCCGATATTTTATATACAGAATTTGTTGCATCAGAAGCCTTAATAAGAAATATTGATAAGTCTTTTAAAAAATTAAAAATTGAAGAAACAGAAAGACCTGTTGGCATTCAAATATACGGTCATAGAATAGATGCAATGGTTGAAGCTGCAAAAATTGCCGAAGAAGCAAAACCTGATTTAATTGATATAAATTATGGATGCCCGGTAAAAAAAATTGCAAATAGAGGAGCAGGTTCAGGGATGTTAAAAGATATTCCGAAGTTAATGGAAATGACAAGGCAAATTGTTAATGCTGTAAAATTACCCGTAACTGTAAAAACCCGTTTAGGCTGGGATACCGAAAGTTTAATTATTGATAAAATTGCCGAAGAATTACAAGACACAGGAATACAAGCTTTAACAATTCATGGACGAACACGTTCTCAAATGTACAAAGGAAAATCCGACTGGACTTTAATTAAAAAAGTTAAAGATAACCCAAGAATAAAAATTCCAATAATTGGAAATGGAGATATAAGTTCCGGAGAAGAAGCACAAAAAGCAATTAATGATTTTGGAATAGATGGAATAATGATTGGAAGAGCAACAATTGGTAAACCATGGATTTTCAAAGAAGTAAAGCATTACTTACAAACAGGTGAAATTTTGCCAGCACCAACAATTGAAGAAAAAGTTGAAATTGCAAGGCATCACTTTAAAAAATCAATTGAAATAAAAGGAGATAGAACTGGCTTTTTTGAAATGAGAAGACATTTTGCCCTTTATTTTAAAGGTTTAAGAAATTTTAAACAATTAAGATTAAAATTATTAACATCTTTAGATGTAAATGAAATAAATGATTTGCTTGATACAATAAAAGAAAGATATAAAAACAACTAAAATTAAAAAATGATAAACAATAAGACACTTTTAATTGTATCTATAATTGCTGTTATAGCAGTTATTACATTGTCTATATATTTTGGTAGAACAAAAAGAAATCTTTCTCCTGTTATCAGTGCTGTTCCAAACAAAGTAGCTTTAATTTTAGAAACCAACGATTTTTCATATCTAATTAATAAAATATCAAAAAATAAAGATATTAAATCGATTGTTTCAGAACTAAAACTTACGCGAAAATTTAACAAAGACTTTTTGTTTTTAGATTCTTTGTTAAGAAGTAACAAAATCTTTAAAAAATTTACAAACAATAAAACAGTTATTATTTCAGCACACCTATTAGGTAAAGAAAATATGGATTTTCTATTTGCAACAAGTTTTTCAGAAAGAAATAAAATAATACAAACTTTTAATTCTGAAATTTTAAAAATTGATGAGAATATAATTTCTGAGGGAAAAATATTTGCAGGAGCAGAAATTTTTCATAAAAGAATTCCATATAAAAAACTTGAATTTTTTTATACTTTTTATGAAGACTATTTTCTAATGTCTTTTTCAGAAGTTTTATTACAAAAATCTATAAAAAATATAAATAGCAAAGCATCTTTGTTTTCAGATAATAATTTTAAAACCCTATACCAAAATGCTTCCAATAAAAATATTGCATCAATATTTATTAATTACAACAATTTTTTTTCATATATAAATAGCACATCAACAAATACTTTTAAGGATAAAAACATGCTCATGCAGAAATTTGCAGACTGGTCAGTTTTTAATCTTAATATAAAAAGGAAAGAAATTAAACTTACAGGACATACTATTTTAAAACCAGAAATGCAATTTTTAAGAATGTTTAAAAATACAAAACCTGAAAGAAATAAAGTCTTAAAAATATTGCCCGAAAAAACATCTATGTTCATAACATTAAATATTGGTGATGGGTCAGATTATAAATATAAATATGAAGAATATCTTGGAATGATGAGAAATCTTAATAATCACAAAATAAGGCTCGCAGAATTTTATAAAAAATACAGAATAACAGAAGATAAAAATAGCTTATACGAAATTATTGGAAACGAAATAGCACTAGTATATGAAGATTTTAATAAAAACGGAAAAAAACATAATGCTTTTGTTTTTCTGAAATATAAAGATATTGAAAAAGCAGATATGTTTTTTTCAAGTCTGAATAAATTTGCAGGAAATAATTCAGAAGTACAAAAATATATTAGTAACAACCAAGAATATAGAATATTTAAAGTCCCCGAAAAGAATTTGCCCGAAATGTTTTTTGGAACTATTTTTAAAGACATAAATGCAAGTTATGTTTCATTTATTAATGATTTTATGGTTTTTAGTGAGAAAATTAGTTCACTTAAAACACTAATTAATTCATATGAAAATGACAGAACATTAAAACGAAAATCTCAAAACTATTCATTTATTAGAAGCTTTTCAGACCAATCAAATATCTTTTTTTATACCGATTTATTTCATTCAAAAAGTATAGTAAAACAAATTTTTAAAGAAGAAAAAGCAAAACAATTTGAAGAAGATGCTACTGTCTTTGAAAAAATTCAAGGACCTGCAATTCAATTTATATCAGACACTTATCCCATTTATACAAGTCTAAAATTTACTGTAAATTCTAAAAAACAAGTAATTTCAGAAACTGTTTGGGAAGTCAGATTAGATACAGTTATCGCCGGCAAGCCTTTCATTGTTTTAAATCATAACACAAATGAAAAGGAAATTGTAATACAAGATGTTGCAAATAAAATATATTTAATAAATAAGTCCGGTAAAATTCTTTGGACACGGCAATTAGACGGCAAAATTATTAGTGAGATTTATCAAATAGATTTTTATAAAAATAAAAAACTGCAATTACTTTTTAATACAAAAAAAAAATATACTGTATTGACAGAAAAGGAAATTGGCTTGAAAACTATCCTGTAATTTTAAAATCTTCGGCAACAAACGGACTTTCAGTATTTGATTATTCCGGAAGTAGAGATTATAGAATATTTGTTGCAACTAAAAATAAAAAAGTGTATCTATATGGAAAAGAAGGAAATATAATTGATGGCTGGGTTTTTAATAAAACAAAAAATACTGTTACAGGTAAAATAAATCATTTTGTAAATAAAGATAAAGATTATATAGTTTTTAGAGATAAATCAGACATATATATTCTTAATAGAAGGGGCGAGAGAAGAGTTAAGCCAGAGGCAAATATACAATTATCAAAAAACTCAGAAATATTCTTTGTTGATGAAAGCAATAACTCAAAAGCACATTTTTCTGTAACAAATCCTTCTGGAACAGTTTATTCTATTTTTGAGAATGGAAAAATTATCAAAATTGAGTTAAAACAATTTACAAATAATCATTTTTATAAATACGTAGATGTTAATGGAGATAAGATTCCGGACTATATTTTTACAGATAAAAACCAGACGGAAGCATATAGTGGAAAAGACAAAAAAAGAATTTATTCTTATTCCTATGATGAAAACCTTATAAACGATTTATCAGTTTATCAATTTAGCAATACAGATACAAGACTAGGGACAAGTTCAAAAAATAAAATTTATTTAATTAATAGCAAAGGAAGACTTTGCAAAGGATTCCCTTTAACAGGCTCTGGTTTGTTCAGCATAGCTGTATTTGATGAAAGCAATCAATACTCCTTAATTGTTGGAAACAAGGATAATTACATTTATAAATACCAAATTAAATAAAATTTATTATTTTTGCACATAATTTGTGTTTAACCTACATATTAAATCTTAAAATTATGAAAAAGAAACTTCTCACTTTTCTAACAATATTAGTTTTATTTATTACACTCTTTAACATAAACTCTTGCAGAACCGATTTTGGTTTTAAAGAAATTGATAATTTAAAACTTGACTCTTTCTTTTTAGAAGGAAGTTTTGCAGGCCCAATAATAAATTCAGAATTAACCCTAATAGATTTTATACCCGATAGAGAAAACGATTCAACATTCTGGGCAGAAGTAGATGACAATAATTTGGTTCATTTGAGGATGGAATATATTGACTTTCTTATTTTTAAGATGAACGAAATATACCCGCCAACTCCCCCTCTTAGTTACCCTGCACCCGCAGGAACACCAATTCCTGCTTTAACTAAAACTGTTGAAACAGACACTTCAAAGATGAAAGCATATGACAGGTTATTAAGCGGAAAGCTGTTTTTTGAAGACCCAAAAATAACATTTACAATTGAAAATGAAATTCCTGTTGTTACATATTTTAAAATGGATACACTCACGTTCTTTACTTTTGATACAATACCAATAACTCATACAGACCATACAAATTATCCTGTAAATGCTCCTTCTTCATTAAATGAAATTGCAACAACAACAATTTTAATTGATACAGTTGCAATTCCTGAATTGGATACAATTTTTTCTCCGGTTCCAAGATTCATATCTTTCTTTTTAACAGCAGGAAGCGAAAACATTCAACCTCTTCCTTTTGAAGTTACCGGAGAGGAGGAAATGAGAGTGAGTGTTGATATAGATTTACCACTTGATGTAAGACTTGATACTGTTGTTATGGGAGATACAATTGCTCTCGACTGGCAAGATGAAACATATGAACAAATAACTTCAGCAACACTAAAGATTAGAATTACAAACGGTTTCCCTATTGATGCCTATGCACAAATTTATTTTGCAGATACAACGGATGCAGGAAAGCCCGGTAATATTTTAGATTCTCTGTTTACAGATATTAGCCATCCTTCTGTTTCCGAAAAAGGGTGGCATCTTGAACCGGCAACAACCGATGCACAAGGCAAAATTATTACAAGCCCTCGAAGCTATATTAAGGTAACTCTCACGCAAGAAGAAATAGCTTCTTTAAGGCAAAGACATGCCTCAAAAGTAATTATTACAGGAAAATTAAACTCATATAATTCTCATTTAGGGCATTTTGTAAAAATATTAGGAGATTATAAAATGGGTATTAAAATGGGAATTAAAGCCGATTATGCAGGCTCAACAACAGATATTGAATAAATACTACACACAATGACAAAATTTTACAAATTTAATAAAGCAATACTTACACTAATTGTTTTAGGACTTTTTTCAACTACTGTCTTTTCTCAGGACAATACTATGTTTTGGATGAAACATTTACCTCAAAGTATGAATACAAACCCTGCAAAACAATCTTGTAAGCTGTTTATAACCCTTCCTGTTTTGCCAAATTTTTCTTTCAATGCAAATCATAAAGGATTTTCTTTTAATGATGCAATTATGAATCATCCAACTGCACTTGATTCATTTATGATAGATTTAAATACAATTGAAAAAGCTTTGAAGGAGAAAAATGCAGTTTTTTTAGAAACAAACTTTTCAATATTTAATCTAGGATTATCTCTCAGGAATAATATGTATGTAACATTTGGAATAAACTATAAAATATCAGAACAATTTCAATATCCAAAAGCTCTTTTGGAAGTTTCTCACGGAAACTATAGAGAAAATGGAACACCTTTAGCTTTTAAATTTACCCAAAACTTAACAGTATATAGCGAAACTTATCTTGGTCTTTCAAAAAAGTTATACAATGGTTTTACTCTTGGAGCAAGAATTAAATATCTTAATGGATCTGTAAATCTTTACACAAAAAGTATGAAATTTGATTGGTACACTTCAACTAAACTAGAAGATACCTACGATTGGATTTTTGAATCAGACTTTGACATAAGAACCTCTACACCTGTAGATTGGAACTTTACAAGAGACTCGGCAAATAGAATTAATGGAGTTTCTTATGATACTGCATATGTAGATAATATCGACAAAAACTATAAGGATTTAATTTTTACTAAAAATCATGGATTAGCTTTAGATGTTGGTGCAGAATATAATATCAACGACAGATTCTTATTCTCTGCATCAGTTATAGATTTAGGCTTTATTAGTTGGAAAGCAAACCCTAAAATTATGACTCAAAAAGGCCCCTTTAAATATAATGGATATGATTTAACAAAATATATAAACAGTCTTGATGATGCTGAAAATAACAACTCATCTCTGCAAGATTCTGTAGTTAATGATATTTTAGACACTTTATTAACATTTTACGACCCAACAATTAAAAACTCAAAATACACAACAGGTTTAAATGCTAAAATTTATTTAGGTGCAAACATCTCTGTTAAAGAATGGTTAGATTTTGGTTTACTATACAGAGGAGCAATTGTTAATAAGAAATTATATTCTTCATATACAGCATCTGCTAATCTGAATTTCTTTAAAGCTTGGTCATACTCAGCAAGTTATTCAATAATGGATGGTTTTCAACACAATATAGGAATGGGTTTAGCGTATAAAGTTGGACCATTTCAAATGTATCTTGTAACAGATAATATAGCAGTTCCATTCTGGGCTGTAAATCAAAGTAGCTTTTCCGACAAATGGATAAGAAACACAAAAAGAGCAAATCTAAGTTTTGGAATTAATTTCATGCTTTGCCGTAAAAATATAGACAGAGGTTTGCTAGAATAGTTTTAAACAAACATCTTAAATTAGATAGTCAGTCTTGAATTTTGTTCAAGTTAAAATAAATAAACAATTTTTGAAAATGGCATTGAAAATCCCTCAGTTCTCTAAACTCCCAAAGCATAATAGGTTTAATTATTCTCCTTTATATTATGATAAACGTAAAGAAGAATTAGAAAATAAAATAAAAACAGCAAAACAGCAAAAAAAACTTCAAGAGAAAGGAGAATATAAACCCGAAATAAAAGGCAAATTTGTTAGGAAATTTGATAGAGGAATCATAAAAAAACATAATAAATCTGCCAATGTAAGACTTGCTATAATAATTGTTTTTTTAGGAGCAATATTGTATTTCGTATTTCAGAAATTAGACCTTATAAGTTATATGTTTGATGTTTTAATGTCTGGATAATATATAAAACTATTGCTTAACAATATGGCTACAATACACATAAGAAAATATTCTTTTCTTTAAATATAAAAATAAAATAATATTAGAATGAATACAAAAAATAAAGGATTTAACACAAAATTAGTGCATGCAGGAGCATATGAAGATGTTTTTGGAAGTGCTGTAACTCCAATTTATCAAACTTCAACTTTTGCTTTTAAAAATGCCCAACACGGTGCAGATTGTTTTGCAGGAAAATCCGATGGTTTTATATATACTAGAATAGGAAACCCAACAATAAAAGCCTTTGAAGACGCAATGGCAGAATTAGAAAACGGTGTTGGAGGAGTTGCAACAAGTTCAGGAATGGCTGCTGTAAGTTCAGTATATATGGCTTTGTTGGGTGCAGGAAAACATATTGTTTGTTCAGCATCAGTTTACGGACCATCAAGAGGAGTTTTAGAAAGAGATTTTTCACGCTTTGGTGTTGAAATGACTTTTATTGACACTTCTGATTTACAGCAAATTAAAGATGCAATTCAGGAAAATACAACAGTTCTTTATATCGAAACTCCAACAAATCCTACAATGCAATTAACAGATTTAGTTGAGGCTTCAAAAATTGCTCACAAACATGGCATAACCGTTGTCGTTGATAACACTTTTTCAAGTCCTTATTTGCAAAAACCTCTTAATTTGGGATGTGATGTTGTTCTTCATTCCGTTACAAAATACATTAACGGACATGCCGATATTGTTGGTGGAGTTATTATTGCAAAAGAACAGGATATGTACAAAAAGATTAGAGCTTCAATGGTATATCTTGGCGGAAACATGGATCCTCATCAAGCATTTCTTACACATAGAGGTTTAAAAACTTTAAGCATAAGAATGGATAAGGCTGAAGAAAGTGCAATGAAAGTTGCACAATATCTTGAGAATCATCCCAAAATTGATTGGATATTATATCCCGGATTAAAATCCCACCCACAGCACGAACTTGCAAAAAAACAAATGAGTGGTTTCAGCTCAATGATTAGCTTTGGCCTAAAAGGAGGCTTAGATGCAGGTAGAACTCTTATGGATAATGTACATTTAGCCTTATTAGCTGTTTCTTTGGGAGGAGTTGAAACATTAATTCAGCATCCTGCATCAATGACTCATGCAGGAATGACAAAAGAAGCAAGAGAACAAGCAGATATTTCAGACGGATTAGTCCGTTTTTCTGTTGGAATTGAAGATGCAGAAGATATTATTAAGGATTTAGAACAGGCTTTGGCAAAAGTTTAGTTTAAAAACATATATTGTTTAAAAACGGACATTTATTGTCCGTTTTTTTTGTGCAAAGAAACACAGTTGTAATAAATTATAAACGTAATTATTAAATTGAATTTATTATGAGTGTTTAAAACTATAATAAAATATAAAAATCAAAAATTAATGTTATCGTGACACGTTAAAACGTAACACGATTTAAAGCAAAAACAGATTTTAACAAAGTGTGAGTTTGCCCTGATAATACCTAGTTATTACAAAACGATATATCCTGCAGTAGTTTGGACACGGAATAAAAAAGTTATATTGCATAATCACTGTTAATAAAAGTTTTATTTTGAACTCATACTTTTGTGGATAATATTTGTATATTCTAAAAAATTATATTATTAACATCGCATCACCATAAGTGCCAAATTTATAACCTTCTTTTATAGCAATTTTATAGGCTTTAAGAGTTTGCTTATATCCTCCAAAAGCACAAGCAGACATTAAAGGTATTGATTTTGGAAGATGGAAATTGGTAATCATTGCATCAGGTAAAAGAAAGTCGTAAGGAGGGAAAATAAATTTGTTTGTCCATCCTTCATATGGTTTTAATAAACCTGTAACAGTAACAACACTTTCCAATGTCCTAACAACAGTTGTTCCAACAGCACAAATTTTATGTTTGTTTTTCTTAGTATCATTAACAACATCTGCAGTTTCTTGCGACACATATATTTGCTCATTGTCCATTTTGTGTTTAGTCAAATCTTCAACATTTATGTTTCTGAAATTTCCTAAACCGACATGTAGAGTAATAGGAATAGTTTTAATTCCTTTAATCTCAAACCTTTTTAAAAGTATTTTGCTGAAATGTAACCCGGCAGTTGGTGCTGCAACTGCCCCTTCTTGTTTTGCATAAATAGTTTGGTAGCGTTCGCTATCTTCTGGCTCTATTTCTCTATTTAAAAATTTTGGAAGCGGAGTTTCGCCTTGCTCAGTAAGTGTTTTTTTAAATTCATCATAATCTCCATCATACAAAAATCTTAATGTTCTTCCTCTTGATGTTGTATTGTCAATTACCTCTGCAACAAGGGTTTCCGAATCTCCAAAGTATAGTTTATTTCCAATTCTTATTTTTCTTGCAGGACTAACTAAAACATCCCACAAACGTTGTTTCTTGTTAAGTTCCCTCAGAAGAAAAACCTCAATTTTTGCACCGGTTTTTTCTTTAATGCCTTTTAGCATTGCCGGAAAAACTTTTGTATTGTTAAAAACAAATAAATCATCAGTATTAAAATATTTTAATACATCTTTAAAGACTTTATGTTCAATTTTTCCGGTTTTTTTATGCAAAACCATTAAACGAGATTCGTCTCTATTTTTAGCTGGGTATTTAGCAATAATATCATTTGGTAAATCGTAAACAAATTGAGATAGTTTCATATAATATATTTTTTTTGCAAAGAACTTGCAAAGTTATAATAATTTCTGGAAATAATCTACTGAAATTGCATCTTCAACTGAAAAATTTCCAATCTTTGTTCTTCGTAGCTCAGTTAAATGTGCTCCATTGTTTAATGCAATGCCTATATCTCTAGCTATGGCTCTTATATATGTCCCTTTACTACAATTAATTTTTATTTCAACATAAGGTAAGTTAATTTTTAATATTTTAATATCATAAATTTCAATTGCAACAGGGTTCAATTTTATTGGTTGCCCTTTTCTAGCACTGTTATAAGCTCTGTTACCATTAACTCTTTTAGCAGAAAAAGACGATGGTATCTGGTTTTGTTTTCCTTTAAAACTCATAACAGCATTTGTTATTGCTTCCTCTGTAAGTTTTTCAATAGAAAAAGTATTATTTACCTCTGTTTCCAAATCAAACGAAGGTGTAGTTTCTCCAAGTTTTATTGTTGTTATATATTCTTTTGGAGAGTCTTGATATGTTTGTAAAGTTTTAGTTTTTTTTCCTGTGCAAATTATTAATAAACCAGTTGCCAAAGGGTCTAAAGTACCCGCATGTCCAACTTTAATCTTTTTAATATTATATTGATATTTTAGAGAACTTCTTATTTTATTAACTACATCAAACGAAGTCCAGTCTTTTTCTTTGTCAATTAAAAGAACTTTTCCTTCTTGAAAATCTATTAGTTCTGAGGGCATAAGATTTTTTTTTAATTTTAAACTATACAATCTTTAAAAAAAGATTTTAATTAATTTACAAATAAAAATAAGCATAAATTATTGCAGAAAAACCAACAAGTATGCAATATATTGCAAAATATGCAAGTTTACTTCTTTTTACAAGAGCAATCATCCAACTACAGGCAAGTAAACCTGCAAAAAATGCACTAGCAAAACCAATACTTAAAGTTCCTAATTGAGAACTATCAATACTAATTCCTCCTCCTAAAATGTCTTTTGCAACTTTTCCAAAAATTAAAGGAACAACCATTAAAAATGAAAAACGAGCTGCTTTTTCTCTGTCAATACCTAAAAGTACTGATGTTGAGATAGTTGCACCGGAACGAGAAATTCCTGGTAACATTGCAATAGCCTGAGAAATACCAATAATTACTGCATTAGGATACGATATTTTTTTATTTGTATTTTTTGATTTGTCTGCAAGAATTAATAAAGTAGCAGTTATTAGTAACATGAATCCAACAAGCATAATACGTCCCGAAAACATTGCTTCTAATTGTTCTTCAAAAAAGAAACCAACAATTACAGCAGGAATCATTGAAAGAACAATTTTTGCCGAGAAAATAAATTCATCATTAATTTTGAATTGAAACAATCCTTTAATAATATCAAAAACTTCTTTCCTGAAAATAACAATAGTACTTAGAGCAGTAGCAAAATGAAGAACAACAGTAAAAGTTAAACTTTCTTTTGGTAAAGAATTGTCTCCAAAAATAACTTTTCCTATTTCAAGATGTCCACTACTGCTTACAGGTAAAAATTCTGTAAGTCCTTGAATTATTCCTAAAATTAGGGCTTCTATCCAGTCCATTTATAAAAAAATTAAATTAAAAGATTTGAAGATTTTAGAGCTTTTAGAAAAATGTTAGTTAGTTTTTCTTAAAAATCTGTATTTAGTTAAGAATATTTGACCAAAATATTTAAAATGCCAATAATCAATAACTTATTTATGTCATAGTTAAATATTAAAATAGGAAAAGCAAAAAAATAGGCATAAATGATAAAAATAATTATTCTTCTTCTTTTGGCTTTTTCATAATTGCATAAATTTCAAAAATAAAACCTGCAAGAATAACTAATGGGGCAAGAGTAATTCTTCTAAAACTAAAGAGTTCATCTGCATTAAAAACCTGGGGATCATCAGAGCCTCCGCCCATCATTAATAAAAATCCAATAATAATTATTACAAAACCTATTGCAAGCAAATAATAATTTTGTTTGCCAAGAGCAAAACCCGTATTCTGAAACTTATCTTTCATTGTCTATGAATATTAATTTTAAATTTGTGCAAATATAATACAAAATCTATAACCTAATGTTTGTTAAATATTAAAATTTAAAAAACTGATATTTTTTTTGGTTTTACTGTATGTTTGTCAATAAGTAACAATTTTGAGAAACTCAATACTTTTTTTTAATAATTTAATATTGCTGTTATCTTTGCATAAAATATATATAAATTTAAAAATAATAAAATGAAAGGATTTTTTAATCATGTATTGGCAAGTATGCTAGGAACTTTTTTAGTTCTTGTTTTTCTTGTTATAATAAATGTAATTATTATAGTTGGAATGATATCTTCTTTAGGTTCTTTATCAGGAGAAAATGCTGAAGTTCTAAATAATTCAATTTTACAACTTGATTTTAAAAATGCAGTTGCAGATAGATCTATGGTAAAACCAAATATGTCTTCTTTTAAATTGGAAAAAAGATTAAGTTTAAGAAGTGTTATTGAAATTATTAAAGATGCAAAAGATGATGACAAAATAAAAGGCATTTATTTAGATTTATCCGGTTTGCAAATTGGAATTGCTTCTGTTGAAGAAATAAGAAATGCACTAAAAGATTTTAAAACATCAGGAAAATTTATTCTAGCTCATGCCGAATATTATTCTCATAAATCGTACTATCTTGCAAGTGTTGCAGACAAATTGTATTTAACACCAGAAGGAGCAGTGCAATTTATGGGATTAACTGCTCAAATTATGTTTTATAAATCTATGCTTGAAAAAATTGGTCTTGAACCCGAAATTATAAGACATGGAAAATTTAAAAGTGCTGTTGAACCATTTATGTTAAATGAAATTAGTGATGCCAACAGAGAGCAAACACTTAAATATATAGGCTCAATTTGGAATTCTATTTTGAAAGGAATAAGTGAAGAAAGAGGTGTTTCAATAGATTTGTTAAACACCTATGCAGATAGTGTTTTAATTCGGAATGATAAAACTGCAAAAGAACTTAATCTTGTAGATGATTTAAAATACAAAGATGAAGTTCTTGCTGAATTGAAAGACTTATCCGGAAGCGGAGAAGAAATTAAATTAGTTTCATTAATGAAATATATAAATTCTGAAAAAGATTTAGATGCAATTTTAAATCCGAAAGAAGAAAATATAGCAATTGTTTATGCCGAAGGTGCAATTGTAAATGGGTCAGGAGATGAAGAAGAAATTGGATCCGAAACTCTATCAGCTGCAATAAGAGAAGCAAGAGAAGATGAATCTGTTAAAGCTATTGTTTTAAGAATTAATTCTCCAGGTGGAAGTGCCTTAGCATCTGAGGTTATTTGGAGAGAAACTGTTCTTGCAAAACAAACAAAACCATTTTATGTTTCAATGGGAAATGTCGCAGCTTCAGGAGGGTATTATATTGCCTGTCAAGCAGATACAATAGTAGCTCAACCCAATACAATAACCGGTTCAATAGGTGTTTTCGGTCTATTGTTTAATGCTAAAAAATTAATGAATAATATAGGAGTAAATATAAATGCTGTTAATACCAATAAATATTCTGATTTAGGAAGTCCGGCAAGAAAAATGACACAATTTGAAAGAGGAATAATCCAAAAATCTGTTGAAGATGTTTATTCAACTTTTATTACCCATGTTGCAGAAGGTAGAAAAATGGACGTTTCTGACATTGATGAAATTGGACAGGGAAGAGTTTGGAGTGGAGAAGATGCTAAAGAAATAGGGCTGGTAGATGTAATGGGAGGTTTAGAAACTGCTATTGGTTTTGCAGCAAAAAAAGCAGGTCTTACAGAATACGGGATTAAAACATATCCGGAAAAAGATAAAATGACAATGATTTTAGAAGGAATGATGACTGATGTTAAATCTTCATTTATCGAAGAGGAGCTTGGCGAGTCTTATATTTACTATAAAAGAATAAAAAATGTTACAAAAATAAAAGGGATTCAAACCCGAATGCCTTATTATCTTGAAATTGAATAATGAAAATTTTTAAAGTCATATTATTGTACCCTGTTTCTTTAATTTACGGTCTTGTTGTAAATTTAAGGAATACATTATTTGACCTTAAAATTTTAAAATCTCATGAATTTGATATTCCAATAATTTCTGTTGGAAACATAACAGTTGGCGGTACTGGAAAAACTCCGGTTACTGAATATTTAATATCAATTTTAAAAGAAAACTATAAAATTGCTGTTTTAAGCAGAGGATATAAAAGAAAAACTAAAGGCTTTATTCTTGCAGACAACAACTCAGATGTTAATTCTATAGGAGACGAACCTTATCAAATAAAACAAAAATTCCCGCAAATAACTCTTGCCGTTGATGGAAATAGAGTAAGAGGAATAAAAAAACTTCAAGAATCGGAAAGAAAAATTGATTTAATTATTTTGGACGATGCCTTTCAGCACAGATATGTAAAACCGGGTCTGTCAATTTTATTGATAGATTTTACCCAACCATTTTTTGATGATTATTATTTGCCCTTTGGAAGATTAAGAGACAGTATAAAAGAAAAACATAGAGCAGATATAATTTTGTTAACAAAAGCACCAAAAGACATTAAGCCGATTGATATGAGGATTATGGCTACAAATATTGGTTTAAAAGCCTATCAAACACTTTTCTTTTCTACATTTTCTTATAATAAATTTTATTCTGTTCATAAAGATATAAAAAAAACTATTAATATTGAAGACCTTAAAAATGCTGTAATTTTGTTAGTTACCGGAATTGGAAACCACAAGCAAATTTTATTGGAATGTAGTGGTATTTCAAAAGAAATTATTCATGCCAAATATAAAGACCACCATGAATATACAGATTCTGACATGAATTATATTTCTAAAACTTTTAATAATATAAAATCAGAAAATAAATTTATTCTTACAACCGAAAAAGATGCAGGAAAATTAAAAAATCTAAATTGCGATGATAATTTAAAAACTAAAATGTTCTATTGCCCTATTGAAATTAGTGTTTTAAATGACGACCAAGACGAACTTAACCAAAGAATATTTTCTTATATTAAAAAAGATAAAGGTCAATATAAATTCTTAATTTCAAGAAAACAGTTTTAATTATTTTTCGTTTAATATTAAAAATTACCTTTGTCGGAAATATACCCTTTGGGAGGTTTTATACCCCAAAAGTGGTTTTAAAATAAATTTTATGAAAGCAGAAAAAAATAAAGTAGTATCAGTAAGTTATGAACTAAAACTTTCTGAAAAAGATAATGATATTATCGATTCAGCAAATGAAAATAAACCATTGGAATTTTTGTTCGGTAGTGGAATGATGCTCCAAAAATTTGAAGATAATTTAAGTGGTTTAACAACTAATGACACTTTCAAATTTAAATTAACAAGCGAAGAAGGATATGGAACAAGAAATGACGATTATGTTTCAGATGTACCATTGGATATATTTAAAAAAGATGGAAAAATTGAAGATGATTTATTAGCAGTAGGTAATGTGATTCCTATGCAAGATGAAAATGGTAATCATTTTAACGGTCAGGTTATTTCAGTTGAGAATGAAATGGTAAAGTTGGATTTTAACCATCCACTTGCTGGAGAAAATTTATATTTTACAGGTAAAATAGTTGGTCTAAGAGAAGCAACAGAAATTGAACTTCAACATGGACACGTTCATGGACACGGGCATCATCATGGGCACGACCATGATGATCCTAATCATAAGTGTAGTTGTTGAAATTTAGGTTTCCAAATTTAAAGAGAGAATACTTTCAAAATTATCTTCAAATGATTTTGCCGAAAAAGTATGTTTGTCGGGATATTGAAGATAAAGCCTTTTTTTTAGGTTTTTTATACCTATGCCCTCACCTTTATGATTGTTTTCTCCTTTAAGACTGTTTTTTACAAAAATATTGATATTTCTATCCTTAGAAATATCAATATTAATTATTATAAAACCTTTACCCACGTTTTTATCTAAACCGTGTTTAAAAGCATTTTCTACAAGAGGAAGAATAAGTAATGGTGCAATTTTAATTCCCGAAGTTTCTCCTTTTATGTTAAATTCAATATTTGTATCTTCTCCGTATCTTATTTTTTGCAAATCTATGTAGTTCTTTAAGTTTTCAATTTCAGTATCTAACTCAATACTTGGCACATTACATTCATACAAGACATAATCCAACAAAGAAGATATTTTAAGAACAACTTCCGGTGCTTTTGGAGACTTGTCAAGAGTTAAACTATATAAATTGTTTAAAGCATTAAATAAAAAGTGCGGATTAAGTTGAGATTTTAAATGTTTCAGTTCAGCATCTTTTAATTGAAGATTTATTTCCAGTTTTTCTTGGATTAATTTCTGTTGCCTTTTTTGAGATTTCAACCAAATTTTTGCAATTTTTATTGAACTTGCAATTCCAATTATCATTAATTTTACCGTAATTGTTGGTATAATGTGCTTATAAAAGAAAGTTTTATACGAAGAAAACAAGCTCCCCTCAGTCAGATAATGATATTTATTGTCAATGAAATTACCTAAATATTGAAAGGGTAGGCTTATAAGAATAATTAATATTAGAAAAAAGAGTATTGAAAAGAGCCCAAATTTTAGATATTTCTTTTTTAAAAGAAATTTAGGTAATAAAACGTATAACATAAAGTATACGCCAAGTAAATCGGTAGGAGTATAGTACTTTATGTCGTATAAAAGTGTATAAAAAAAAGGTCTATTATATATAAATGCCGAAATTGCATCATAAGAAATTGTTATCACTATCCAAAATAGTAAATGATACGCTATTCTTTTGTAATCTAATGTTTTTAATTTTTCTTTGAAACTCAAAACAATATTTTTTTGCAAATATAACTGTAAATTTATAATGAAATCTTTTTGTTATAAGAAATATATATTTAATATAACGAAAGTATCTTTCTGTATAATGAACAACAAAAATAGATATAAAAATGTTGTTTGTGATATAAAACTGTGCATATGAATGAATTAGTTTAAATATTTAATAAAAAGATACATATTTGAACAAGAAAAAAACACTAATGCATTAATAAAAAATATTGCCAAAATGAAAGTCTTTTTACTTTTTATCTATCTCCATGTTTTTACATTTATTGTAACATATGGGCAAAACAAAACATATATAACTCAACGAATAAAAAACAATTCAATAAAAATTGATGGTTTTTTAGATGACGCAGATTGGAAAAAAATTGCTTGGGAAGGTAATTACACACAATATGAACCAATTGAAGGAGCGAAACCATCACAAAAAACAGAGTTTAAAATTTTATATGATAACAACAATATATATGTTGCAATAAAGGCTTACGATACAGAGCCCGAAAAAATTGAAAAAAGAATGTCAAGACGAGACAGCTGGGACGGAGATTTAGTTGCAATTCAAATTGACAGCTATTACGACAAAAAAACTGCATTTGTTTTTGCCGTTAGTGCTTCGGGCGTTAGGTCTGATGCCGTTACAAGTAATGATAATGTTGATGATGACGACGACACATGGGATCCGCTATGGACAACAAAAACTTTAATTACTGATTTTGGGTGGACAGCTGAAATGAAAATACCTTTAAGTCAGTTAAGATTTAATGACAACAAAAATCAAAGATGGGGATTGCAAGTTGTAAGATTCTTATTTCGAAATAAAGAATGGGATATGTGGCAATTTATTCCTCAAAAAGCATCTGGTTGGGTTAGCAAATTTGGATCATTAGAAGGTTTGAAAGATTTGCATCCCAAAAGGCAGATTGAAATTTCACCCTATGTTTCAACAAAATTTGAGTTTTATAAAAAAGAAGATGGAAACCCTTATGCAGATGGAAAAGACATGGTTTTAAATGCCGGGCTTGATGGAAAGATTGGGATAACTAATGACCTGACTCTAGACTTTGCAATTAATCCGGATTTTGGGCAAGTTGAAGCAGACCCTTCCGAAGTAAATTTAACAGCTTATGAAACTTTTTTTAGTGAAAAACGACCATTTTTTGTTGAAGGGAGTAATATTATTAATTATCAAATTACACCAGGAGGAAATCCTTTGGCACGAGATAATCTGTTTTATTCCAGGAGGTTAGGTAGTGCTCCTCGTTATTACCCTAATGTTTTAAATAATGAATATTTAAAAATGCCTGAAAATACGAGGATTATTGGAGCTCTTAAATTAACAGGAAAAACAAAAAAAGGTGTTTCCATTGGAATTATTGAAAGTTTAACAAGTCAAGAGTTTGCAAAAATTAATTTCGAAGGAGATGAAAGGAAAGAAGCCGTGGAGCCATTTACAAATTTTTTTGCTGCACGTATGCAAAAAGATATGAATAAAGGAAATACACTAATTGGAGGAATGCTTACATCTGTATTTCGTTTTATTGATAATAAAAATCTTGATTTTATGAATAAGTCTGCATTAACAGGAGGTTTAGATTTTATACAATATTTGAAAGACAAAAAATATTCTATTTCTGTAAAAATTGCTGGAAGCCAAATAATCGGAAGTGAAAATGCAATTTATAGATTACAAACATCTTCTCAAAGATATTTTCAAAACCCTGATTTGCATTATGTGAATTTTGATTCAACAAGAACATCATTATTAGGATACGGAGGAAATATAAATTTTAAAAAACAAGCTAATAAAGGATTTCGTTTTATGGCAAATTTAACTTGGCGTTCACCAGGTTTTGATTTGAATGATATGGGATATATGAGAAGAGCAAATAATGTTTTTCAATATGTGTGGGCAGGATATTCTTTTACCAAACCTGTGTTTGTTTTCAGGGAAGGAGGAATTAATGCTAATGAATGGGTAGGATGGGACTATGGAGGAACAAATACTTTTTATGGAGGAAATATTGGAACTTGGTTACAATTTAAAAACTTTTGGTCTTTTAACTTAAATTTAACTTCGGAAGGAAGAACAATAGACAATTCTGTTTTAAGAGGTGGTCCGGCTATGATTACTCCCGGAATGTTTAATTATAATGTCGGTATTGGTACAAATTCAACAAAAAATCTAAGATTGAATCTATCTTTTTGGGATAATTATAGTTTTAATAATTCAGGTAGAACTTATGGTTTTTTTGCATTTATTAAATATCGCCCTATTAATATTTTATCTGTTTCATTAGCTCCAAGTTATAATTATAAAAATTCTGAACTTCAATACATTTCTACAATAACTTTTAACAATGAAGACAGATATATCTTTGGAGAAATTAACCAAAAAACTTTTTCAATGACTATGAGAGTTGATTTAAACATAACACCGGATTTTACGATTCAATATTATAGTGCTCCTTTTATTAGTGCTGCATTATATTCTGATTATAAGAAAATTACAGAGCCAAAAAACAGTGTTTATGAGAACCGGTTTCATTCATTTAATGAAAATGAAATAAACTATTTACCACAAGATGATATATTTCAAATAAGCGAAAACGCAGATGGGAATTATGATTATAATTTTAGTAAATTGGATTTTAATTATCAACAATACCGTTCAAATCTAGTTATAAGATGGGAGTATAAATCTGGTTCATTATTATATCTTGTTTGGTCGCAAGACAAAACCAATAATAGTTCAAACGGAACTTTTAATTTTAGAAATAATATTAAAAATATGTTTAAAGTAGGGGCATTGGATGTAATTTTAATTAAACTTTCTTATCGTTTTATTCATTAAACCCGCATTATTTAGTTCTAATAGGTTGAGCAAACATTTTAACATCTTTTGCAGTTATTGTACCATTACAAAGAATAATTAAGCGTTCAATTACATTTCTAAATTCTCGAATATTTCCCGACCAATTTATTTTTTGAAGTTCTTTTATGGCAGCTTTTTCATATTTTAACTTTGCTGTTCCATGTTCTTTTGTAATTTGTTTCATGAAATGTTCTGCCAACAAAGGAATGTCTTCTGTCCTTTCATTTAATGACGGAACATGAATTAAAATTACACTTAACCTGTGATATAAATCTTCACGAAAACTTTTGGATTCAATTTCTTCTTTTAAATTTTTGTTTGTAGCAGCAATAACGCGAACATCTACTTTAATTTGTTTATCGCTACCCACTCTTGAAATTTTATTCTCTTGTAAAGCTCTCAATACTTTGGCTTGTGCCGAAAGGCTCATATCTCCAATTTCATCCAAAAATATTGTTCCTCCATTTGCTTGTTCAAATTTGCCTGTTCTTTGTTTATGAGCTGAGGTAAAAGATCCTTTTTCATGTCCAAAAAGCTCACTTTCAATAAGTTCAGAAGGAATTGCAGCACAATTAACTTCAATAAAAGGCTGTTTGCTTCTTTTGCTTTTTTCATGAACACGATGTGCTACCAATTCTTTTCCGGTTCCATTATCTCCTGTTATTAAAATTCGAGCATCAGTTTGAGCAACTTTATCAACTAGTTCTCTAATTTTTTCTAATGCCTTTGATTTACCAACCATTTGGTATTTTTTACTTACTCGTTTTTTAAGATTTTTAGTTTCAGTAACAAGTTTTTCAACTTCCAAAGCATTTTTTACAGTAATTAAAAGACGATTTAAGTCAAGTGGTTTTTCAATAAAATCAAATGCTCCTTTTTTAATTGCACCTACTGCGGTGTCAACTGTTCCGTGTCCGGAAATCATTATAAAACGGATGTCAATACCTTTTTCAATAACTTTTTCTAAAACTTCAATACCATCCATTCCCGGCATTTTTATATCACAAAGAGCTATTTTAAAATCATCGTTTTCATCAAGAAGTTTTAGTCCTTGTTTGCCATCTTCTGCGAGAACAACTTCGTGTTTTTCGTATTCTAATATGTCTTTCAAAGAGTTTCTTATTGCTCTTTCGTCATCTATTACAAGAATTTTTGCCATCGTTTTATTTTTCTACAAATATATTAAAAACTTTTTGTAAATCTTTGGAGGAATATTACTATTTCAAAACCCTTTTATAATTAAAATTAACCGAAGGTTGTATTTGTTTTGATTCTTTGTAGCGTTTTATAAGAGTATTCACTCTGTTGCTAGAAGGTTTTTCAAAACTTAAATCAATTAGGAAATTTTTGAATCCTTTTTGCTTAAATTTTGTAACATATTGCATAAATGAAACAGGAATTTCCGGAATTGTATATGTTATCCCGTCAATTATTGTTTTATTATATGTGTTTCCGGTGTCATCTGAAAAACTTTCTTCTTCTTTTATTTTTATGGGCATGCGTGAAATAAATAGTCTTGGATAAAAATAAATAGGCATTATTCCTTTCTTATTTTGGTAAGCAAAAATATTTTCTTCATCATTTTCAACAGGGTAAGTAATTAGTTTTGCCCCTTCTGAGTAGAAAAAATCACTTGCCGCATCGTTGTATGCATACATATTTTCGTTTCCTGCAAAAATTGCTTTTTTGGGCAATAATAATTTTTGTGAAATATGGCTTAAGAAAAATCTACTAAGCCCTTTATCTGTATATTTTTTTGCAAGGTTTTTATAGTAATCAATTTTCCCTTCCGGTATAAAATGAGGAAATTCAACCCATATTTTTTGTTTATATTTTTGAATTAGCTTTGCTCCTGCATCTAATTTGTCAAAATCTGATTGCGAAAAAGAAAAAATAATATTATCAATTGCATCAAATCTTATTTTTCGCATCCAAGCAACAGAATTAATTCTTACAAATAAAGTAAAACTTTTCTTTTTTTGAACACTTGAAAAAGATTTTATGATATTTTTCTTTTTTCCGTATGGAAGACCAAATTTAATATCTTTTTTCCCTTCAGGAAGTTTTGATGAGAACTTTTTTTCAATAATTCCCGATAAATATACTGTACTATTTAATAGGAAACTTCCATCTGCTGTTACTTTTACAATTTTTCCTTCTTGTGAGAATTCTCTTACTTTTAAGTTTCTTTGCTCATCTTTATTTGGATGTTTAATTCGGATTCTAAAATCATTTTTTAAATCAAAATTACAATAAAAAATAAAGCCTGTTTTAGTTATCTTTTCAATTTTGCCAAGAGGTAAACCTGTATTTGGGCTTTTATATGTTATTGCATCGCTTAAATCATTTGCCAAGAAATATCCTGTTTTTTTTCTGCCGGTTTCGGTTTCAAGCATTTTTTTTGCAAAAGGAAGTTTTGTTCTGTCATCCATTACCATACGATATGCTCTTGCAACTTTATATACATAATCCGACGATTTTAAACGCCCTTCAATTTTTAAAGAATAAACACCTGCATCAATTAAATTATGGATGTTTTCAATTTGCTGATTGTCTTTTAAACTGTAGAAATATTTAGACTCTTTTTTTGTGTCAAATGTTCTTCTGCAAACTTGTGAGCAAATCCCTCTGTTTGCACCATGCCCTCCAAGATATGAACTGAAATTGCACATTCCTGAAAATGAGTAACATAAAGCCCCGTGAATAAAGACTTCTGTTTCAATTTTTGTTTTCTTATTTATGTTTTTTGCTTCTTGTAAAGTAAGTTCTCGTGCAAGAATTACACGCTCAAAATCTTTTTGATATGAAAAATCTGCACCAATACTATTATGATTTGCCATTTGTGTACTTGCATGAATGTTTAATTTTGGAAAATGTTTTTTTATAATATTATACACTCCCCAATCTTGAATAATTATGGCATCAGGTTTTATTTTATCCAAAAAATCTAAAACATCAAGAAGTTCAAAAAATTCATTGTTTTTAATGACAGTATTTAAAGTTATAAAAACCTTACAATTCTTTTTGTGAGCCAAATCAATAATGACAGGAATTTGACGGTTTGAGAAATTTAATGCTCTGCCTCTTGCATTAAAATTTTTAAGACCAAGATAAACAGCATCTGCACCACCTTCAATGGAAGCATAAAATGTTTCTGTATTTCCTGCAGGGAGGAGAAGTTCTGTTTTGTTCATGTGTCTGTAGTTGTGTAATTATTTAATGTTAAACAAGTTGCAAGAATACTTGTGTTTGTAATGTTTGTTTTGCTATGCCCATTGCAACACTTGCTTTTTTTCTGCAAAATAATTAATTTGCTAAAAAATAGCCATGTACTTGTGTGTTTTGATAAAGCAGAAAATATATAACAAAGCGTAATCTGATATCAAATATATTTATTTATACCTTAACCACTTCCAAAGCTCCTTGTAAGAAACCTTTTTTCCGTACATTAAAATGCCAACTTTATAGATTTTTGCTGCAAGCCAAACCGTTGCAAAAAATGTCCCCACAAGAAGTCCCATAGAAAGTAGTAATTCCCAAATTTCATATCTTCCCATTGCAACTTTAACAGGCATAATAATTGGAGATGTAAAAGGAATGATTGACATCCAAAAAGCTAATGCTCCGTCAGGATTTCTTGTTATACCCATTGCTGCAACAAATGCAATAATTAAAGGAACTGTTACAGGGAGCATAAATTGTTGTGTATCTGTTTCATTGTCAACAGCTGCACCTATTGCAGCAAATAAAGATGCGTATAATAAATATCCTCCTGTGAAAAAGAAAAGAAATGTTGTAATCATTGCAAACCAATTGAAATTCATTATTTGAACAAAAGTTTCAGATAATTTATCATTATTTGCAAAATTAGGAAGTTGTTCAGACGATATATTTTGAATTTGATTAATGTCAATATCTTCCGGATTCATTCCTGAACTAAAAATAAGACTAATTCCAATAATAATAACTCCGGTTAAAACTGCCCACAGGAGAAATTGTGTAAGGGCAACAAGGGCAATTCCGATAATTTTTCCTGCCATTAGTTGAAAAGGTTTTACTGATGAAATCAAAACTTCAACTACTCTGTTTACTTTTTCTTCAATAACCCCTCGCATAACTTGCACTCCGTACATGAAAATAAACATATAAATAATTATTGCAGCAACAAAACCTATTCCTATTGGCAATTCTGCTGAGCTATCTTTTTCTCCGTCATCTGTTAATGTAATTGTTTCGATATTAACAGAAACCTTTGCTGCATCTATGTCTTCTTTATTAATTCCTAGTTTTTTATAGTTTTTTTCTTCTAAAAATGTTTCAATATTTTTTGAGAGTTGCATTTTAACATCTAAATCCGGACTTTTTTCTGAATATAAAATAAATTCATTACTTAAAGTGTCTAGTATTGATAGCATTGCATAGTTTCCTGACTTACGAAACTCATCTTTTCTTTTCTCAGCATTTTTCTCGTTAACAAATCTGTAAGTTAAAGTTTCTGAATTTTCAAAGGCTTGTGTGTATTTTCCTGTTTTGTCATAAACAGTAATAGTTTTTTTAGAATTATCGTCCATTGTCATAAACCAAAATTGGGCTGCAAATAGTGCTCCCATTAAAATTGGTCCAACAAATGTCATTATAATGAAAGATTTTTTCTTAACTCTTGTAAGATATTCTCTTGTTATTATTAGTGGTATTTTGTTCATGTTTTTTAGTATAAGGACCTTGTGGTTTTTTAAAACCATATGGTTTAATTATTAATTATTCCCGTTTACAGCTTTTATAAAAATATCATGCATTGAAGGAATATGTTCATTAAAAGAAATAATTTTTCCGAATTGAAGCATTCTTGAAAGTAAATCGTTTGATGTTAAGTCATTTAAAATTTTTACTTTCAAAATTGATTGCCCATTTTTTTGGCTGTTTTCAACCATTTTATAGTCAGCAGTTAAGCTAGCAGCAAGTTTATTAAAGTTTCCTTCAAAAACTATTTCAAAAATATTTGATTTAAAAGCATTTTTAATATCAGAAACTTTTCCATCTAAAACTTTGTGTGAATTATTAATTAAAGCAATATGGTCACAAACTTCTTCAACTGATGCCATATTGTGGGTTGAAAAAATAATTGATGATCCTTTTTTCTTTAATGCAAGGATTTCGTTTTTAAGAATATCTGCATTTATTGGGTCAAAACCACTAAAAGGTTCATCAAAAATTAGTAATTTTGGTTTATGAACTATTGTTGTTATAAATTGAACTTTTTGTTGCATTCCTTTTGAAAGTTCTTCTACTTTTTTATCCCACCATTCATTAATTTCAAATTTTTCAAATAGTTTTTTCAAATTTGATTTTGCATTTTGCCTTGTCATGCCTTTTAATTGTGCAAAATACATAGCCTGTTCACCAACTTTCATTTTTTTGTACAACCCTCTTTCTTCGGGTAGGTAGCCTATGTCTTTTATGTGTTCAGGTTTTAGTTTTTCACCAAATAAAAAGACTTCTCCGCTGTCTGGTGCAGTAATTTGATTAATTATTCTAATTAATGTTGTTTTTCCGGCTCCATTTGGTCCTAATAATCCAAAAACAGAACCTTCTTCTACCAAAATACTTACGTCTGATAATGCTTTGTGGTTTTCAAATTGTTTTACAACATTTTGGGTTTTTAATATTTCCATGTTTTTTTTTCTTGCGTGCAAAGATATACAAGTTCATGATTTTAAAAACTAAAAACCAACAAACTGCCATAATTAACCAACAAATTGTGTAATATTTAAAAACTAAAATTTAAAGGGAAGAACTAATATTCAAGATGTCGCCTTTTTTTGCTTTCATAAATATCATCCATAGTTATTAAGATTCCTGTTTCTTCAACATCTCCAAAATTTGTATTGATGGATGTTCCAAAACACTTCATACTTCTTGATAGGCTCATGTATGAATTTATTAAAGGAGGAACATTTTCTCCTCTTGCTCTTACTTCTTTTGAGAGTATTTTTTTATTTTTATCAAAATCATCATCAATAAAATATTTTTTTAAATCTTTTTCATTGTGATGGTAGGGTAAAGGGTTTTTGGGATATACAAGTTTATTTTTATTTCCAAAATGGAGGTTTAAAAAATATAAAATCAAATCTCTAGCAAATTTGTCATAATTTGTGTACATAGTAACTTTACCAAAAAAATATTTTAACCTTGGGTTTCTGTGCATAAGTGCACCTAAGCCATCCCATAAGTTGTCTAATGCAAAAAGTGCTTTTCTTGTTGCACTTCCTGACTGAAAGTTTGGTTGTATAAAAGAACGACCAAGCTCAACCATATATGGCATATAATTATTAACAAATTCATCTGAAAAATTAAGTAATCCTTGAGTTGCAAGTTTTATGTTTTTTCTTTTTTCGTCAGTTAATTCACTAAGGTCTATAAATCTATACCCTCCTGTTATTTCTTTATCTTCGCTATCCCAAATAATTAGTTGCTTGTATGGTGTTTCAGCAGTATCATAAGAATCAATATCTGTTTCTTTTCCTGTTCCTCCTCCGGCAATTCTAAAAGCATGCTCTCGTAATCTTCCAATTTCTTTCATTATATTGGGAGAATCATGTGCTGTGCAGATATAAATTTCATTATCTCCAAAATTTGTTCGACGCATAAATTTATCTTTTGTGAGTTCTGAACTCAAAAGGTCTTTTTCTATTGCAGGAATAATATCTTTCATAAACTTACACTATAATAAATTCTTAAATGCCAAATTTAAATAAAAAAATTGTATATATATAAAAAAGACACATTATGATACAATGTGCCTTGTTTTAAATAAGTTCTTTTATGAAAAAAAGGACTTAGAATTTTAATGTAACTCCTGCTTTAAGAGCTGAAATTCCATATCCTACTTCAGCAAAAAAACCCAATTTGTTATTTGGTATCCAACGTGCACCAATAAATTCATCAGAAATAAAAGTTGAACCAGAATCTCCATCTGCAAAGCTATTTGTGTAGGAATAACTCCAAAATCTCAAACCTGCATTTAAGCCGGCATATAAATCAAAATCGCCAGTATCAAAAAAGCCAATATGAAAAACACCTCTTGCAGCTACAATAGTTCTAGTATAAGTATATTTGTATGAACTGTAATTGTTCCATGATGTTCTGAAAGAACCAAAACCTCCAACTCCAACAACTCCAACATTTGGAATATCAACTATTCCGGCTTCAAAACTTGCATTAAAAGAAGGTATGGGAGCAAGAGAGTGTCCATAACTTGAACCTATTCCAATTCCTACATTAAGAGCTTTGTCTCCTTTTTGAAACATTTGTGCATTTAAAGAATAAGTTGTTAAAACAACTGTTATTAAAATCATAATTTTTTTATACATATCTTTTAAAGTTTTTTGATTAAAAATAAATAACAAAAGTAAATATTAATTAATAAATAACCAATAAAACCTAAAAATTCTAATATTTGATACCTTTTGTTTTTTTTTTAACTTTGGCATTTTAATTCTAAAAATAAAAAAAATGAAAGCTTTTCATGCCTATGATATCAGAGGAGTATATAACGAAGACTTTAATAAAAATGATGCCTATAAAGTAGGCTTTTTTCTTCCACAACTTTTAAATACAAAAAAAATACTTGTGGGAAGAGATGTGAGAACTTCTTCTCCTGAGATTTTTGAATATTTATGTAAAGGAATAAATGATGCCGGAGCAGATGTTTATAATCTCGGATTATCTACAACTCCAATGGTGTATTTCATAACTGCAAAACATAAGTTTGATGGCTCTGTTATGATAACGGCTTCTCACAATTCAAAGGAATATAACGGAATGAAAATTTCCAAAACAGATGCTTTGCCGGTTGGATACGATACAGGTTTAAAGGATTTAGAAGATTTGATGAAAAATGAGGAAATTATTGTAAATAAAAATAAAGGAGAAATAATTGATTATCCTCAGAAAGAAAAATATTTGGACTTTCTAAAAAGATATGTCCCTGATATCTCTGATTTGAATGTTGCAATTGATTGTTCAAACGGAATGGCAGCATTATTAATTAAAGATTTACTGGAAGATAAGCCAAAATATATTTTTGACGAACTTGACGGAACTTTTCCAAACCACGAAGCAAACCCTTTAGTGCCGGAAAATATTGTTGATCTTCAAAAACTTGTGAAAAAAGAAAATGCAGATATTGGAATTATTTTTGACGGAGATGCTGACAGAGTTATGTTTACTGATGAAACAGGGAAATTTATATCACCAGATTTAATGATTGCTGTTTTGGCAGATTATTATAAAGATGAAAAAGGAAAATTTTTGCAAGATATCAGAACTTCAAAAGCAGTTGCAGAATATATAGGAGATAGGTTTGAAAAAGAAATGTGGAGGGTAGGACGTGCTTATGCTGCTGTAAAATTACGAGAAATTGATGGGGTTTTTGGAGGAGAACTTGCAGGGCATTATTACTTTAGAGATTTTTATTATTCTGATTCCGGACTATTGGCAACTTTGATTTTTTTAGATGTTATTGCTGAAAATAATAGAAAAGGAATAAGTGTTTCTGAAATGATTTCGAAAATTGAAGCATATGAAAACTCCGGAGAAATAAACTTTAAACTTGATAAAAAGAAAGAAGCAATGGATGCTGTTAAAGATTTTTATTTAAACAAAGAAAAACCGGATGCATTTTTTGATTTTGACGGATATAGAATAGAATATTCTGATTGGTGGTTCAATATTCGTCCTTCCAACACTGAACCTTATTTAAGAATGCTGGTTGAAGCAAAATCTAAGAATTTACTTGCTGAAAAAGTTGAAGAAATAACTAGTATTGTTGAAAGTTTTAAATAAAAAATATGATAGTAGTTTATATATTAATTTTACTTGTATCATTCTATATACTTGCAAAAGTTGTAGATGATTATTTTGTAGAATCGCTAGATGAAATTGCAAGTAAATTAAAGATGTCATCTGACGCTGCAGGAGCAACACTTATGGCAGTTGGGTCGAGTGCTCCTGAATTATTTGTTGCAATTTTTGCCTTAATTCGCCCTGACGGAAGCCACGAAGCAATAGGAATAGGGAATATTGTTGGTTCTGCACTATTTAATATTTTAGCAATTACCGGAGCAGCAGCATTTGTAAGAAAGGCTGTTATTGCATGGCAATCTGTTGTGAGAGATTTGTTTTTTTACATTATTTCAATTGTAATGTTGCTAGTTACTTTATACGATGGAAAAATAACTATTTATGAAGCATTGCTATTTCTAGCAGTTTATGGAATATATGTTTTTGTTGTAGTTTTTTGGAAAAAGATGTTCAAATATTCAGATCCGGGAGAAACAAAAGAAGACCAAAAAATAAACACTAAGACTAAAAATAGTTTTTTTCAAAAAATAATGTTTCCTTTTGATTTGTTATTAAGAATAATTTATCCTAAAAAAAAATATTATTGGGCAACTTTTTTTATCTCAATTTTAATAATTGCCGGAATAAGTTGGGTACTTGTAGATAGTGCAGTTTATATTTCTCATATTTTGCATATTCCAGAAATAATTATAGCAGTTACAGTCTTAGCAATTGGAACATCTGTGCCAGATTTACTTTCTTCCGTAATTGTTGCAAAGCAGGGTAGGGGTGGAATGGCAATAAGCAATGCTGTTGGTTCAAATATTTTTGATATTCTTGTAGGTTTGGGTCTACCGTTTTTAGTTATTGTGCTATCAACCGGTGGCGAAATGAATCTTGATGTTGCAGGGCTTCAATTATCAGTTTATTTTTTATTAGCATCAGTCTTTATTGTTTTTGTTTTGTTCATACTAAACAAATGGAAAGTTGGTAAACTTTTTGGCTTAGTATTAATACTATTTTACTTAACTTATGTTATTTGGGCAATATTAAGTATGTAATTTTATTATTAATAAGGACGGCTTGATATAAAATAATACCTTTGCAAAAAATATTAAAAACAGATGAGTAATATAGTAGCAATAGTAGGAAGACCAAATGTTGGGAAATCGACACTCTTTAATCGATTAATACAAGAAAGAAAAGCCATAATTCATGAGTCAAGTGGAGTAACCAGAGATAGACATTATGGCAAGTCTATTTGGAATGGAGTTGAGTTTTCCTTAATTGATACAGGAGGATATGTGAAAGGCTCAGATGATGTTTTTGAAGAAGAAATTAGAAAACAAGTAATTATTGCAATTGAAGAAGCAGATGTTATTATGTTTGTTGTAGATGTGATGACAGGAATTACAGATCTAGATGAATCTGTTGCAAAAATATTGAGGAAAACTAAAAAACCAATATTTTTATTAGTTAATAAAGTTGATAATTCAGCATTGCAATATGATGCAAATATTTTTTATAAACTAGGATTGCCTGAATTATATAATATTTCTTCAATAAACGGTTCCGGAACCGGCGATATGTTAGATGAGCTTGTAAAAGCATTTCCAGAAAGAGAAGAATTTCAAGAAGAAAGCGAACTCCCACGTTTTGCTGTTGTAGGAAGACCAAATGCAGGAAAATCATCATTAATAAATTCACTAATAGGAGAGGACAGGAATATTGTAACCTCTATTTCAGGAACAACTAGAGACTCTATTAATACTCACTATAATAAGTTTGGACATGATTTTATTTTAGTTGATACAGCAGGTATAAGAAAAAAAGCAAAAGTTTCAGAAAATATTGAATTCTACTCAGTTATGAGAGCAATAAGGACAATTGAAAATTCAGATGTCTGCTTGTTAATGATTGATGCTCAGAGA
>CAMZKV010000075.1 GCA_947311445.1 uncultured Chlorobiota bacterium
AAATTAAAAAACGCATTAAAAGTACCGAGGGAAAATAATATATATACCTCGAGAAGGGAAGAACTCTTGATTAACAGAAGAATAGAGCAAAAGAATATTACGAGTAAAAGGAAGGAAAATTAGAAAGAGGGAAGTGTGAACAGAAGAGAACCATTGGAAAGAAAAAGGTGGGGAAAAGTTGAAGAGGAGAAAACATAAGTGAAAGTGAGAAGTCTAAAAACGATATGCTACAATCGGAGATAAAGTTGTAGTAGCAGTTAAAAGTGCAATTCCTTCAAGTGAAATAAAAAAAGGAACAGTAGCTACAGGTATAGTTGTAAGAACAAAAAAAGAAATTCGAAGAAAAGATGGTTCTTATATTAGATTTGACGATAATGCTGTTGTATTGCTTAATGCAACCGGTGAAATGAGAGGAACTCGTGTATTCGGACCAATTCCCAGAGAGTTAAGAAGTTCAAACATGAAAATTATTTCATTAGCACCCGAGGTATTATAAATTGAAAATAAAATTCTGATGCAAAAGAAGTTACATATAAAGAAAGGAGATATAGTTATTGTAAACTCCGGAAATGACAAAGGAAAAAAAGGACGTGTTATTTCTATAAATAGAGATAACCATAGAGCTATTGTTGAAGGTGTTAATATGATATCTAAGCATACTAAACCAAATGCAAAATTTCCTGAAGGAGGAATAATTAAAAAAGAAGCAGCCGTTCATATTTCAAATCTGAATGTTGTTTGTCCTCAAACCGGAAAACCAACAAGAGTTGGAAGAAAAAAAAATGATAACGGAAAATTAGTTCGTTATTCGAAAAAATCTGATAATAAACAAGAGATTAAATAATGGAAAAAAGAGTTCCTACATTAAAGAAAAAATTCACAGACGAAATAATTCCTGCTCTTATGAAAGAATTTAATTACACTAGTGTAATGCAAGTTCCAAGATTAGAGAAAATTGTTTTGAATCAAGGAGTTGGACAAGGAGTAGCAGATAAAAAGATTGTAAAAACCGCTCAGGACGAATTAACAATAATTGCTGGGCAAAAAGCAATTCAAAGAAATTCAATAACAAATATTTCTAATTTTAAGTTAAGAGAAGGTATGCCAATTGGCGTTAAAGTAACTTTAAGAAGAGAAAATATGTACGAATTTTTAGAAAAACTTCTTGTAATTGCTCTTCCAAGAATCAAAGACTTTCGTGGAATACCCGGCAAACTTGATGGAAGAGGTAATTATACTCTTGGAATTGAAGAACAAATTATCTTCCCTGAAATAGAATTAGATAAAATAGATCGAATAATGGGAATGAATATAACTTTCGTAACATCAGCAAGAACTGATGAAGAAGGTTACGCATTATTAAAACAATATGGATTTCCTTTTAAAAAATAGACAGTATGGCTAAAGAATCAATGAAAGCTCGAGAGAGAAAACGACAAAAACTTGTTGACAGATACGCTGCGAAAAGACAAAAACTTAAAGATGAAGGCGATTGGGTAGGTTTGCAAAAGTTGCCTAAAAATTCTTCAAAAGTAAGATTACATAACAGATGTAGTTTAACTGGAAGACCAAAAGGATATATGAGACAATTCGGAATAAGTAGAATTACATTCAGAGAAATGGCATCACAAGGATTAATTCCCGGTGTTAAAAAAGCAAGTTGGTAAAAATATTAAATAATTTATAAAGATGATTACAGATACTGTTGCAGATTACCTAACTCGAATAAGAAATGCACAAATGGCAAAACATAGAGTGGTTGAAATTCCCGCTTCTAATTTGAGAAAAGGAGTAACCGAAATTTTATTTAACCAAGGTTATATATTAAGTTATAAGTTTGAAGAGGATAATAAGCAAGGAAAAATTAAAATAGCTTTAAAATATCATCCTAAAACAAAAGTACCTGCCATAAAAAAAATCGAAAGAGTTAGTACTCCTGGATTAAGGAAATATACATCAGCTAATGATATGCCACGTGTATTAAATGGCTTAGGTATTGCTATTATATCTACTTCAAAAGGTATAATGACAAATAAAGAAGCCGTAAGACAAAATGTAGGTGGTGAAATTATTTGCTACGTTTATTAATAAGTATAAAGAAAAGATATGTCACGAATAGGTAAATTACCAATAAGCATACCTGAAGGAGCTAAAATTGAAATATCTGATGATAATGTTATAACTGTTAAAGGCAAACTTGGAGAGTTAAAACAAGCAATTCATAAAGATATCAAATTAGAAATTGATGGAAATATTATTAATGTTACTAGACCATCAGATTCAAAAGCTCATAAATCTTTCCACGGACTATACAGAGTATTAGTTCATAATATGTTGGAAGGAGTCTCAAAAGGATTTGAAAAAAAATTAGAAGTAATTGGTGTTGGATATAGAGCATCTGTAAAAGGTCAACTTTTAGAAATATATGTAGGATATTCTCATCCCATTATTTTTGAATTACCAAAAGAAGTAAGTGTTGAAGTCAGTCAAGAAAAAAGACAAAATGCATTTATTACATTAAAAAGTTTCGACAAACAATTACTTGGACAAGTAGCCGCAAAAGTTCGTTCTTTCAGAAAACCTGAACCATATAAAGGTAAAGGAATAAGATACGTTGGAGAATATGTAAGAAAGAAAGTTGGAAAAGCAGCAGCAGAATAATAAAAATGAATTTAGAATTTAGAGCTTTAAAATATTTTTTAAATCTAAATCTATATCAAAAATCTTAAATAAAATGGCTTTAACAAAAAGACAAAGAAGAATACGAATTAAAAAACGTATTAGAAAAAAAGTTAATGGAACACCTGAAACACCTAGATTATCGGTTTTTAGAAGTAATAAACATATCTATGTACAATTAGTTGATGATATTTCTGAAAAAACATTGCTTTCTGCATCTTCCAGCGACAAAGATATTGTAAGTCAAAAAGCAAAGGATAAAAAAGAGAAAGCTGCATTAGTCGGAAAAAAAATTGCAGATAAAGCAAAAGATAATAATATAGCATCTGTAGTTTTTGACAGAGGCGGATATCTATTTCATGGCAGAGTTAAAGCATTAGCCGATGCAGCTAGAAAAGGAGGACTTAAATTTTAAAAATATGTCAAAAGGTAAAGAAAAACAAATTAGAAATACTGATTTAGAACTAAAAGACAAATTAGTTGCAATTAAAAGAGTTACAAAAGTTACAAAAGGGGGTAGAACTTTTAGTTTTGCTGCGATTGTTGTTGTTGGTGATGAAAACGGTATTGTAGGACACGGGCTTGGAAAAGCCGGAGATGTTGCAACCTCAATTCAAAAAGGAATTGAAGATGCTAAGAAAAATCTCCATAAAGTACCTGTTTTAAATGATACAATCCCACATAGACAAACAGCAAGATATGGTGGAGCAGACGTATTAATTATTCCAGCATCTCACGGTACAGGTGTAAAAGCAGGTGGAGCAATGCGTGCAGTACTTGAAAGTGCAGGAATAAAAGATGTACTTGCAAAATCTAAAGGATCTTCAAATCCTCATAATCTTGTTAAAGCAACTATGAAGGCATTGTTAACTATGAGAGATGCTTATACTGTTTCTCAACACAGAGGAATCCCCATTGAAAAAGTATTTAACGGTTAGAAAATATAAAATGGCAAATATTAGAATTACAAAAATAAAAAGTACTATTGGAGCTACTAAAAGACAAATTAATACGCTTCAAGCATTAGGACTTCGGAAAATCGGTAGTGTAGCAGAACACACTGAAAATGAGCAAATTAAAGGGATGATTAGAAAAGTGCATCATCTTGTAAAAATTGAGAATATTTAATAAATACCTGAAATAATTAGTGATGGATTTAAGTAATTTAAAACCTGCAAAAGGTTCTATAAAAAAAAGAAAAAGAATAGCAAGAGGTATCGGTTCAGGTAAAGGACGTACAGCAACACGTGGACATAATGGTCAAAAATCACGCTCTGGATATTCTAAAAGATTTGGATTTGAAGGTGGTCAAATGCCAATCCACAGACGTTTGCCTAAATTTGGATTCAAAAACATTAACAGAGTTGAATATAAAGCAATTAATATTGGAACTCTTGAATTATTAGCTAAAGAAAAATCACTGACTTCAATTGATTTTGAAGTATTAAGAGATTATGGATTTGTTCAAAAGAAAGATTTGGTTAAAATCCTAGCAAATGGCGAATTAACAACTAAACTTGAAGTTAAAGCTCATTCATTTTCAAAATCAGCTATAGAAGCAATTGAAAAAGTAGGAGGTAAAGCAGAAAAAATTTAGATTAATGAAAAAATTTATTCAAACAATAAAGAATATAATAGCAATCGAAGATTTGCGAAATAAAATTCTTGCAACTCTTGGTTTAGTATTAATATACAGATTAGGAGCACATGTTGTAATTCCGGGAGTTGATCCTTTGGGTATTAGTGCTATGCAAGACCAAGCAAGTAATAATGGAATTGTTGCATTAATAAATATGTTTTCAGGAGGTGCATTTTCAAGAGCATCTGTTTTTGCTTTGGGTATAATGCCTTATATTTCTGCATCAATTGTTGTTCAATTGCTCGGAATGGCTGTTCCATATTTTCAAAGATTACAGAGAGAAGGCGAAAGTGGAAGAAAGAAAATAACTCAAATTACCAGATATTTAACCGTTTTGATTACTGGTTTTCAGGCTCCTGCATATCTCGCAAACCTTCATCATACTGCCCAAAATGCTTTTATCATGCAAAGCCAAGATTTATTTTGGGTTTCAGCAATAATTATTCTTATTGCAGGTACAATGTTTACTATGTGGCTTGGAGAAAGAATAACAGATAAAGGTATTGGAAATGGCATATCATTGCTTATAATGATTGGTATTATTGCAAGATTACCTAATTCTTTTGCAGCTGAAATAGTTTCGAAACTAGATTCCGGTGGTGGCGGTTTTATAATTTTTATAATTGAAATGGTAATATTATTCTTAGTTTTTGTTTCAGCAATAGCATTAGTACAAGCTGTAAGAAGAGTACCTGTACAATACGCAAAAAGAATTGTTGGAAATAAACAATACGGAGGAGTAAGACAATATATACCTTTAAAAGTTAATGCTGCTGGTGTTATGCCTATAATTTTTGCACAAGCCTTAATGTTTGTCCCTATGATGTTCGCTAAGTTTAATACTGAAACTGGTAATTCTATTGCTTCAGCATTTTCCGATATAACAGGATTCTGGTATAATTTTACTTTCGGATTATTAATAGTAATTTTCACATATTTTTATACTGCTATCACTGTTAATCCTACACAGATGGCACAAGATATGAAGAATAACGGAGGTTTTATTCCCGGTATCAAACCTGGAAAGAAAACTGTTGAATACCTTGATGAAATAATGTCAAGAATAACATTCCCAGGCTCTGTTTTTCTCGCTTTAATTGCTATATTACCCGCTTTTGCAATGATTGGGGGTATAAACAATCAATTCTCATATTTTTTTGGAGGAACATCTCTTCTTATTTTAGTTGGAGTTGTCCTTGATACTTTACAACATATAGAAAGTCACTTATTAATGAGACATTATGATGGCTTAACAAAATCCGGTAGAATTGCCGGAAGAGGTGGGGCATCACAAATTTCTATGTAAAAATATTTTTATGGCTAAGCAACCATCAATAGAACAAGACGGAGTAGTTAAAGAAGCATTATCAAATGCTATGTTTAGAGTAGAACTCGAAAATGGACATATTATTACAGCACATATAGCTGGTAAAATGAGAATGCACTATATTAGAATTCTACCGGGAGATAAAGTAAAAGTTGAAATGTCTCCCTACGATTTATCAAAAGGAAGAATAAAATACAGATATAAAAATTAAAATTATGAAAATTAGAGCATCAGTAAAAAAACGAAGCGCTGATTGTAAAATTGTCAGGAGAAAAGGTAGGCTTTATGTTATAAACAAAAAAAATCCCAAATTTAAACAAAGACAAGGTTAATTTAAAACTAAATAAATTATGGCAAGAATCGCAGGTGTCGATATACCGGACAATAAAAGAGGAGAAATCTCTTTAACATACATATACGGAGTTGGAAAAACAACAGCTCAAAAAATTCTTGATGAAGCAAAGGTCAGCAGAGATACAAAAGTGAAAGATTGGACAGATGAACAACAAGGAAATATACGTAATATAATTATAGATAATTATAAAATAGAAGGAGAATTACGTTCAGAAAAAATGCAAAATATCAAAAGATTACGTGATATTGGGTGTTATAGAGGTATCAGACACAGAGTTGGATTACCTTTAAGAGGGCAAAAAACAAAAAATAATGCACGTACCAGAAAAATTAGAAGGGTATTTTAATAAATAATTATTCTTAAAAAATGGCAAAGAAAAATACAAAACCAACAAAAAAAAGAAAAGTTATTGTTGAAGCTGCAGGTCAGGCTCACATTCACTCTTCATTTAATAATATTATAATAACCTTAGCAAATAGCACAGGGCAAGTTATTTCTTGGTCTTCAGCCGGTAAAATGGGGTTTAGAGGATCAAAAAAGAATACTCCTTATGCTGCACAACGTGCTGCTGAAGATTGTGCTAAAGTTGCGTATGAACTTGGATTAAGACGAGTAAAAGTATATGTGAAAGGTCCAGGAAATGGTAGAGAAGCTGCTATAAGAGCAATTCATACTCAAGGGATTTTAGTTACTGAAATTCAAGATATAACTCCAGTTCCGCATAATGGATGCAGACCTCCTAAAAGAAGAAGAGTTTAATTTTATTAAAATAGTAAATTTTATAGACAATGGCAAGATATACAGGCCCTCAAACTAAAATAGCAAGAAAATTCGGATCTCCGATTTTTGGACCAGATAAGACATTCGAAAAAAAGAATTATCCACCTGGGCAACATGGACAAAACCGAAGAAGAAAAATTTCTGAATACGGAGTTCAATTAAAAGAAAAGCAAAAAGCTAAATATACTTATGGAATGTTAGAGAAACAATTCTATAATTTATTTAAAAAAGCTTCAAGAATTAAAGGCATTACAGGTGAAGTTTTTTTACAATTATTAGAATCAAGATTAGATAATGTAGTTTTTAGATTAGGTATAGCACCTTCAAGATCTGCCGCAAGACAACTAGTTTCTCATAAACATATTACTGTAAATGGTACTTTAGTTAATATACCTTCATATTCTGTTAAAGCCGGAGATTTAGTTGCTGTAAGAGAAAAATCTAAATCTTTAGAAGTAATTTCAGAATCCTTGTCAAGAGGAACACATACTAAATTCTCTTGGTTAGAATGGGATAACGAATCTTTAAAAGGTAAATTTGTACATTTACCTGAACGTGATGATATTCCTGAGAATATTAAAGAACAATTAATCGTTGAATTATACTCTAAATAGTAAATATTTACTTTATGGCTATTTTAAATTTTCAAACTCCTGATAAGGTCATTATGATCCAACAGGATGAATTTTCAGGACAATTTGAGTTTAGACCTCTTGAACCTGGATACGGTATTACAATAGGTAATGCTTTAAGAAGAATTCTATTATCTTCTCTTGAAGGTTTTGCTATAACTTCTATCAAAGTTGACGGTGTTGAGCATGAATTTTCTACTATTACCGGAGTTGTAGAAGATATACCTAGAATGATTCTTAATCTTAAACAAATAAGATTTAAGAAAAAAATTATTGAAACTGAGCTTAGTAATGAAGCTGAAGCCGATTTAGAAACTGAAACAGAAGTTGAAACTCAAGTTCCAGAAGAAATTACTTCTGAAAGAGTAGTTGTTAATGTAAGTGGAAAAACTAAATTTACAGCAGGGGACATTAATAACTTTATGACAGACTTTGAAATTCTGAACCCTGATTTAATAATTTGTAATATGGAAAAAGATGTCCGATTACAAATTGAAATGAGTATCAATAAAGGTAGAGGATATGTTTCAGCAGAAGATCATGTTTTAGAGACAGACGAAATAGGTATAATTGCTATTGACTCAATTTTTACACCTATTTTAAATGTAAAGTATTCTATTGAGAACTATAGAGTTGGGCAAAAAACAGATTATGAAAAATTAGTTTTTAATATAGATACTGATGGTTCAATATACCCAAAAGATGCTTTAAAAGAAGCTGCAAAAATACTTATTCAACATTTTATGCTTTTCTCTGATGAAAGAATTACTCTTGATACAGATGAGAAAAAAGAAAATGAAGAATTTGACGAAGAAATATTGCATATGCGTCAACAACTTAAAACACAATTAGTTGACCTTGACTTGTCTGTTAGAGCATTAAATTGTTTAAAAGCTGCTGAGATTGATACTCTTGGAGAATTAGTTGTTTTTAACAGAAACGATTTGTTGAAATTTAGAAACTTTGGTAAAAAATCTTTAACTGAAATTGAAGATTTATTAATAAACAGAGATTTATCATTCGGAATGGATGTTAGAAAATATAAATTAGATAAGAAATGAGACACAGGAAGAAATTTAATCATTTAGGAAGAAAAAAAGCTCATAGAAAAGCAATGTTAGCGAACATGGCAATTTCATTAATAGAGCACAAAAGAATAAAAACAACTCTTGCGAAAGCAAAAGCTTTAAGAGTTTTTGTTGAACCTTTGGTTACACGTACAAAAGATGACTCAACTCATTCAAGACGAATGGTTTTTAGAAAGTTGCAAAATAAAGTAGCTGTTACTGAGCTGTTTAGAGAAATATCTCAAAAAGTTGCTACAAGAGAAGGTGGATATACAAGAATCTTAAAAACCGGTAATAGACTTGGAGATAATGCTGAAATGTGTATTATTGAATTTGTAGATTATAATGAAACTTATACTACTGATAAATCTTCTTCAACTAAAAAGAAACGAACTCGTAGAGGCAAATCTAAAACTGCTGTTGAAAATACTGAATCAGTTAAAACAGAAGAAAATGTTGTTGATGAAGTAAAGGAAGAGCCTGAAAAAGTTGAAAAATCAACAGATAAGAAAGAAGAAACAAAATAAAAAAAAATATTTATTTTAAAAAAACTAAAAAGAGAGTTCAAATGACTCTCTTTTTTTTATTTTTGTTTTTAATTTAATAAAAAATATTTAATGAAGAATATTTTGCTTGTAATATTAGTATTAATTTCATTTCTAAAAGTAAATGCACAAACATTTTCTTCTCCTAATTTAAATACTATATATTATTCAAATCTTGAAAAAAATACAAATAATTTTACTTTCACATTAACACATTCTTTAAGTCAAATTATAAAGTCAAATACCTCTGTGTCATGCAACACAATTGGAATACACCATAAAAACTCATATTATAGAGTTTTTGATTTATACGGAAGCCATTTTAATCTAAATTCAGATTGGAGTATTCAAGAAGTTCAATTTGGAATAGGTATTGCCGAAGCAGGAATTGATACTCTTCAAGATATAAAATTAGTTTTATACATAATGTCGTCTTACGATGGAGAAACTATTAATCCTGATAGTTTAAGCCAAAAAGGTGATACAATTAACTTTCAGGTTAATAATAATGAAACAGGAACCATTAAAACCATTAATATTGAACCTGCTGAATCTATTCCATTCGGTAATGTTCTTGTTGTTGAGATACTTGTGCCTGATGGAAGTTTAAATGGAAATAAGTTTTTTATTGGCTCGAATGATTACGGTGAAACCGATAATACATATATAAAAGCATCATATTGTGGAATTGAAGCTCCAATTGATGTTGCTGATATTATGTACCCCGACATGAATTTGGTTTTAAATATTAGAGGAGAATATAATGCTGCAACACCCGAAATTTTAGGATTTACAATTGATGGGCAATACGGAGATACTAAAATTCTAAATAATCCTGAATATACCGTTGATATTGTTTTACCGGCAGATACCGCATTAACAAACTTAACTCCTTCAATTATAGTTCCTGCCGGTTTTTTTGTAACTCCTGCTTCTGGAAATGAAGTTGATTTTTCATTAGGAGCTGTTGAATATACAGTTTCAAATGAATTTGCGAAGATTGCTCAGACTTGGCAAGTAAATGTTGAAAATGCAGGACCAGATATTTATAAACTTGAAGTAACAGGGCAAGAAGGAGAAACTAATATTAATTTTGATAATCACACAATTAGTCTTCAAATGCCATCTGGAACTGATTTAACAAGTATTTCACCAAAAATATATGTTTATGATGGTTTTACAGTATCTCCTGCTTCTGAAAGTCCGCAGGACTTTTCTAGCGGTCCAGTTCAATATATTGTAACTCACGAATCATTGCCTTTAACCCAAGATTGGCAAGTTAGTATCACAAACATTGCAAAAAAGTATAGTTTTAAAACGTTTTTTAATATCTTTCCTAATCCTGTTCATGAAACACTTCATATTACCGGATCCGATTATAATAAAATTGAAATTGTCGATATATCAGGTACAAAAGTTTTAGCAAGTTTAAAATCAAATATAAATATTTCAAATCTTAGGAAAGGTATTTATTTTTTAAGAATTTTCTATGATGGAGGTATTTATGTTGAGAAAATTATATTAATGTAGAATTTTGCCTTAATATTTATTAAAAGACACAATTTTGTTTGTTTTTTTTCGCTTTTTTACTCTTTGCTTATCAGAAGGATAACCGATTGTTATAATAAGTTCAGGTCTTTTTTTTTCCGGAATATGCAATATTTTTTTAACTTCTTTTTCATTAAACCAACCAATCATACAAGTACCAAGACCAAGTTCTGCTGCCTGCAAACAAAAATGTTCTGCAGCAATTCCAATATCTATTAAACTAAAATTTCTGTTTTTAATTTTGTTTCCAAGAGTTGCAGTAAAATTTGAACCTTCATTAACTAAAACTACATGAACAGGAGCTTGGTTAGTAAAATGATTAAGTGGTAACAAACTATTTGAAGTAGTTTGTGCGATTTTTGATTTTAGGTCAGGTTTATCAACAATAATAAATTTCCAAGGTTGAGAATTGCAGGCAGAAGGCGACAATCTTGCTGCTTCAATACATTGCTCAATTTTATCTTTTTCTACCGGTTTAGCCAAATATGCACGATTGCTTTGCCTTTTGTTTATTAAATCATTAAATTTCATAATTATTTAACAGCAATAGTTTCTATTTCAACCATAACATTAAGTGGAAGTGCTTTTACTGCAAATGCTGCCCTTGCAGGAGGATTCTCAGAATAATATTTTCCATAAACCTCGTTCATTGCTCCAAAGTTTTTCATGTCGCTAAGCAAACAAGTTGATTTTACAACATCCGCAAAACTAAAGCCGGCTTTATTTAATATTGCTAGTATATTTTGCATAACCTGTTCCGTTTGTTCAACAATTCCTCCTTCTACAATCTTACCAGAAGATGGGTTGACAGGAATCTGACCGGAAATGTAGAGTGTGTTTCCAGATTTAATTCCTTGGCTGTATGGGCCAATTGCTTTTGGTGCTTTTTCTGTATGAATTATTTGTTTCATGTAAAAAAATTTAAAATATATGTGATAAAAATCTAAAAATGAACATTATTTTTTAATTCTTACAAAAGTAATTAATTCTTAATATTTATCTATAAAATAATTATACATTCGCAATCTAGTTTTAAAAAATCAATGAAAATTATAGATTTAAATAAAAAAATATGGCAATGGATCTTGTTGATTTTTATATCATTCATTTGGGGAGCATCATTTATATTGATGAAAAGAGGCTTAGAATCTTTTAATGAATTTCAACTTGGCACATTGAGAATTTTTTTTGCTTCTATTTTTTTATTACCTCTACTTTTTAGAAGGTTAAAAAAAATCAAAAAGAAATATATTAAAGGAATTTTAATAATTGGGTTTATAGGAAATCTTTTTCCTGCTTTATTATTTGCCATTGCCCAAACACAAATTAACAGTTCTCTTGCGGGAATGTTAAATACTGGTTTCCCAATTTTTACATTAATAATTGGCTCTTTGTTTTTTGGCTTAAAAGCTGAAAAAAATAAAATTTTGGGTGTTGTTCTAGGGCTTATAGGTTCTGTTGGTATAGTTTTGTTTTCTACTTCCGATTTTAGAGAAGGAAATATATATTACGCTTTTTTTATAATACTAGCAATGATTTTTTATGCAATAAGTATTAATGTTATAAAATACAAACTGCCAGATATAGATGGAGTTACAATTACAGTATTTTCATTTACTATAATAGGCCCTGTTGCCGGTATTAGTTTGTTATTCTCAGATTTTAGTCCTGCATTGGCTACGCCGGATTTTTTTGAAAATTTAATTTATGTTGCTCTTCTTGCACTAGGCGGCTCTGCTATTTCTGTTACACTGTTTTATCTGCTTATGGATTATGTAGATGTTATTTTTGCTTCATTAACTACTTACTTCATATCTATATTTGCTGTGTTTTGGGGGCTTTTTGATGGCGAAAATATCAATTTTTTACAATTTCTATTTTTAGGACTCATATTCTTTGGTATTTTTATGGTAAATAAAAAGAATAAAAAAAAATAACATTTCAACGAAATTTTTTGTATATTTGTTCATATGGTATTTAAAAGTTTATAATGAAAAAAATATTCTTATTTATTTTAACTATATTTCTTGCATACATAACTGCTTTTTATACAACAGGTAAAAAAAATGGTTATACAGAAATGTTTGATTCCGACATAACAGAAAGAATTTCTAAATTATTTTATTTTGAAGATGAAATTTCAGTTTCAAAATCCGATTATCTTAATGAAGGAAAAAAACATCTTGAAAACAAAGAATATTCTTCTGCACTTAATGATTTTGCTATTGCTTCTGCAGAAAATAATTCAAGCGAAGTAAACTATCTTTTAGGACATACATATTTATTATTAGAAGATTATTCAAGTTCTGAAATTTACCTTAACGACGCAATAAGATTAGATGCTGAAAACATTAAAGCATATCTTGACAGAGGCTATGCTAAATATATGCAATCAAAAAATAATGATGCAATTAATGATCTTTTCTTTGCAACTGAAATAGACCCTACTAATCCTAAAGCATATTATTACCTTTCTTTGTGTTATGAACAAGCAGGAAAACTTGAAGTTGCATTGCAATCTATAGAAACAGCATTAAAATATGATAAAAACTATGTGGATGCAAGATTTAAAGCCGGATATATAGCTTATGACTTAGATAGTTTCAGATTGTCAGTAAATCATTATCTTAAGTTGTTAAAAACTGACAGTTTACACAAATTTGGCACAATTAATTTAGGATTAGCATATAGCCAAATAGCTAAAGATGATTCTGCATTGTTTTATTATGATAAAGTTATTGAAAATTACCCTAAATATTATCTAGCCTACAACAATAAAGGATACATTTATCAAAAAAGAAAACAATATGAAAAAGCAATAGAATTTTACAATTTAGCATATAAACTAAAGCCATCAGATACTTATTCCTTATGGAACAGAGGAGATTGTTTTTTTGAATTAAAAGAATATCAAAAAGCTATAAATGATTATAAAAAGGTTTATGAACTTAAAAGTGATTATTACAATGTTTTAAATAGTATCGGAGATTGCTACGAGAAACTAAATATGAAATCAAAAGCATTAGAATATTATTCAAAATATAAAAAAGCATCGGGTTCTTAAAATAAATTATAATTTGTATATTTGTGCAAATGTATGAGATGTAATATCTTATAAATAATTATCTTGAAAAACTACTGAAAAAAAATTTTATATCATTAAAAAACTATTTAAGACGATTATTATGAAAAAACGTTTTGTTCTTGTTTCAGTGGTGTTTTTATTGATTTCTGCAAGTTTAAAAGTTACAACAGAAACAAATCCTAAAAAAATAAAGAAAATTATTGAATTTTTTTTTCTTCCAAATGAGTATATGAGCATAAATATCTTTGAGTTTTATTATACTGAAAATCAAATAGATTCTGTAATATACAATACCAGAAACCTTGAAGAAAAATTTTATTTAAAATATAAAAAAACAAAAAATATATCAGAAGTTTTTTCGTATTTTCCTTTAAAAGATACAACTTTTAAAAAATACCAATACGAATATGATAGTTTAGGAAGAATACTAAAATTTCAGAAGTATGAAAATAATAAAATAATTAAAAAAGATAGTTTTATTTACAATAACTCTTCCAAATTGCTTAAAAAATTTTCTACAAGTTATTTCTTGTGGTATGATTCTGCAAAACATTATATTGAAGATTTTTATGTTACAAAAAAAGGCAATATAGACTCATCAAAACAATACTTTATTTTGAATGATACAACACAAATTTTAATTTTTAAAAGTTATTTCAAATTTGATGATAAAATAAATCCTTTTAAAAGAATGGCTTTTCAAGATATCAGCAATGATTATTTTAATGCAAATAATATGATAGATGAATATACAATAAATCAAACTGCTGATATTAAGGATTCTACTTTTTACAAATTTGAATATGGAGAAGATAATTATCCTGTGAGAAAAAGATATATGAATTTTCAAATCTCTAAAAAACCAATTACATACAAATTTGTTTATTAGTATGCTGGTAGTTTTAGCTGTTTTTTTAATAAAATAACATACTACAATGGAAAAACAAGAAAGAATAAGTGACGAAGATTTTATAAATAGATATTCTAAACGAAAAAAGTATAATATAAGAAGTGATAAATATGTAAAAAACAATGAAAAAAAATCAAAATCAGGATTTGGATATTGGATTTTCTTAGGTTTTGTTTTTACTATTTCTTATTATGTGTTTTCACATTATTATTTTGTGAGTTAAAATTTGTAAATATTCTTAGTCGAACAACAATATTGTAAAAAACTAAAAATTAATTCTGACTTTTTAGTCAGGATTATTCTTTAGTGATTCTTAGCTTTTCTGTTAGTCATACTTAATTCTTTATTTTACAACAATATTTTTAGTCAAATCACCTGCTGTTCTAATCATTGAAATAAATTCTTTTCTGTAAGAATTCGTATCTTTTCCTTTTGATGCTTCTGCAAGTTTTTTTATGTCTTTATAACTTATGTTTCCTTTATATTTTGAATCTCTTAAAAGCATTCCGAAAGCTGCAACGGATGCTGAAAATCTGAAATTATTGCTTGTTTCTTCTAAGTCTGTAACATTATTTTTAACAATATGCTCAATTAAAATGCTTTTTTTCTCTTTTGGTGGCTTATATCTGAATTTTAATGTCATTAATTCATCTTTAAATTCTGAAATTCCATTAAAAGTTGTTTGCTGATATTTTAAATCTTTGGTTTTGTTAATTTTTGCGTTTGAATTTATCGGAACAATCTCATATAAAGCTGTTACAGTATGACCCGGTCCAAGTTCTCCTGCATCTTTTGCATCATCATCAAAATCCTCTTTGTTTAAAACTCTGTTTTCATAACCAATTAAACGGTAGGCTTTTACGTTTGCAGGATTAAATTTAATCTGAATTTTAACATCTTTGGCAATAGTGAACATATTTGCTCGCATTTCTTTTCCGAAAACTTTGTCAGCTTCTTTCAAATTATCAATGTAAAAATAATTTCCATTGCCGGCATTGCTTATTTGCTCCATTCTTCCATCTTTATAATTACCCATACCAAAACCAAGAATTGTAAGATAAATACCATCTTTTCGTTTTTCTTCAATCAAATTTACCAAAGCACCGGTTGATGAAGTTCCTACATTAAAATCTCCATCTGTTGCAAGAATAACTCTGTTGTTTCCTTCATTTATAAATGATTTTTTTGCAATTTTATAAGCCAATTTAATTCCTGCTCCTCCTGCTGTTGAACCTCCTGCATTTAAATTTTTTAAAGCATTTCTTATTTTTTCTTTTTGGTAGGCTGGGGTAGTGGGTAATACAAGACCGGCAGCTCCAGCATACACAACAATTGAAACTTTGTCTTTTCTGCCAAGATTATCAATAAGTTTAAGCAAAGATTTTTTTAATAGTGGTAATTTGTTGCTACTGCTCATAGAACCCGAAACATCCAATAAAAATACAAAATTTGATGGTTTTAAGTCATTGTAATTCAAATTTTTACCTTGAAGTCCGATATGCAACAATTTGTTTTCTTTATTCCAAGGGCAATCGGAATATTCCGTATAAAAAGAAAAGGGATGTTCTCCTTTTGGTTCAGGATATTCATAAGAAAAATAATTAATCATTTCCTCAATTCTTACAGCATCCTTTGGTGGCAGTTGCAAGGAATTTAAAAATCTGCGTACATTTGAATAAGATGCATTATCAACATCTATTGAAAGTGTTGAAAGCGGATTTTCTTTTGTATCTTTGTAACCGTTTTCAGAAATATTATCATATTCTTCAGTATTGTAGTTTATCTCAACTTTAACGGGATTTATTTTTGAATTTTGATGCTTATTTTTTTTCTTTTTAAAAATTCTACTATTGCCAACTTCTGAGATAGCATATCCTATAATTTTTGAAGGTCTGCTAATTCCGTGTGCTCTTACAATAACTTCTTCAATTTCAGTGTCAGCAATCATTTTTACATTAACTGTGTCAGCAACAGCTTTTTCAACATTTTCAAGACCAATATAAGAAAATACTAATGTTTTTACACCGGAAGGTACTTTTAATGTGTAGTTGCCATCAAAATCAGTCATTGTTGTTGTATTTGTTCCTTTTGCCAAAACAGAAACTCCTGGTAATTCTTGTCCTGTATAATCTTTTACTTTTCCTATAACAGTTCTTTGTGCTACTAGCTGATTTGCAAATAGAAAAATTGCAATCATATTAATCATTAATTTTGTTTTCATAACTATAAAAAATTAAATTATTTTTAAGTATGACAACACAAAAATATAATACCCTTAAATTTTTATTAAATATAATTGCAATGTATTATTTCTAATTCGGGAGTAGAAGTAAAAAAGGATTTTAATTTTAAGTTCTAATAACTCCCGTCTTATATTCTTTTGTTATAGGTTTATGAGATGCAGCTTCAATACCGATAGATATAATTTTTCTGGTTTCTAAAGGGTCAATTACTGCATCAATCCAAAGCCTTGACGCAGCATAATAAGGTGTGGTTTGTTTATCATAATCGGATGTTATTTTGTTAAGAAGTTTTTGTTTCTTTTCTTCGGAAATTTCCTCTCCTTTTGCTTTCATTGATGCTATTTTAATTTGCAACATAGTTTTGGAAGCACTTGCACCGCTCATAACTGCAAGTTTTGCTGAAGGCCAAGCAACTATTAAATTGGGGTCGTAGGCTTTACCGTTCATTGCATAATTTCCTGCACCATATGAGTTTCCTATAATAATTGAAAATTTCGGAACTATTGAATTTGAAACTGCATTTACCATTTTTGCTCCGTCCTTAATAATTCCGCCGTGTTCAGAGCGTTTCCCAACCATAAAACCGGTAACATCATGCAAAAATACCAAAGGAATTTTCTTTTGATTACAATTCATTACAAAATGAGCTCCTTTGTTTGCAGAATCGGAATATATTACTCCTCCAAACTGCATTTCTCCTTTTTTATTTTTTATAATTGTTCGTTGATTTGCAACTATTCCAACAGGCCAGCCATCAATTCTTGCATATCCGCAAAGCAATGTTTTTCCAAAATCTTTTTTGTATTCTTCAAATTCTGAATTATCAATAAGTCGCTCAATAATTTCAAGCATATTGTATTGTTTATCTCTGGTGTCGGGCAATAATCCGTAAATTTCTTTTTCGTCTTTTATGGGAGCTATGCTTTTTATTCTATCTATGCAACATTTCTTTTCACCTTTGCAAGTTTTATCTATTAAACTTCTAATTTTATTTAAAGCATCTTCATCGTTTTCGGCAGTGTAATCTACAACACCGGAAATTTCAGCATGAGTTACTGCACCTCCAAGTGTTTCGTTGTCAACACTTTCGCCAATTGCAGATTTTACAAGATATGAACCCGCAAGAAAAATTGTTCCTGTATTTTTTACAATAATTGCTTCATCAGACATAATTGGCAAATATGCACCTCCGGCAACACATGATCCCATAACAGCTGCAATTTGAATAATTCCCATTGCAGACATTTTTGCATTATTTCTAAAAATACGTCCAAAATGTTCCTTGTCCGGAAAAATTTCGTCCTGCATAGGCAAAAATACTCCGGCACTATCAACCAAATAAATTATAGGAATATGATTTTCCATTGCAATTTCTTGGGCTCGCAAATTCTTTTTTGCTGTAATTGGAAACCAAGCTCCCGCCTTAACCGTAGCATCATTTGCAACAATTACGCATAAACGTTCTTTTACATAGCCTAAAACTACAACTACACCTCCAGAAGGACAGCCACCGTATTCAGTGTACATTCCTTCTCCTGCAAAAGCTCCAATTTCAATAGTTTTACTTTCCTTATCAATTAAAAAATCTATTCTTTCACGAGCAGTCATTTTTCCTTTTGCGTGTTGTTTCTCAATTTTATTTTTACCTCCTCCAAGATATACTTTTGTTAATTTTTGCTTTAATTCTGATACTGATAATTTATTAAAATCTTCGTTTTGGTTGAATTTTATATCCATTTTTATTGTCTTAGTTTTTGAAAGTCTAAAAATAGTAATAAAAATGTGGTTGGGGGAATTTATTTAAATTTGTAATTATTTAATTTTATAAATCTTTCTTGTACGTAGGATAATAAGTATGAGTTAATACAATCAAATCATAAATTCTTAGATAAGTTATTAAAATCTTATATTTTTGTAGAAATAACATTTGATTTAATGCAAAAAATTAAAATATCAAAAGCAGAAATAGGTTATATTTCTAGAAATAATAAGAAGATATTACTTTCAAATTTAAATCTTTCTGCGAGTGCAGGAGAAAATATTGCATTAATTGGAATTAATGGCTCAGGTAAATCTACACTTTTACGTACAATTGCAGGAACTGAAAAACTTATTTTTGGGAGCATAGAAATTGATGGAAAAAAAAGCAATGAATACTCTGCTGTTGCGTTTGCAAGAATATTATCAATAGTAAGTTCTGAAATAATTTCAACAAGATATTTAAAAGTTAAAGACTTGGTTAGTTTGGGAAGATTTCCGCATCAATCTTTTTCAAAGAAACAGTCGGAAAAGGATGTTTCAATTATTGATACTGCACTCTATGTTACCGGAGCAAAACATCTTTCAAATAAATACATTTCTGAAATAAGCGATGGTGAACGGCAGAAGGTTATGATTGCCAGAGCATTAGCACAAGATACAGACATTCTTTTATTGGATGAGCCAACTGCCTTTCTTGATATTGAAAATAAATATGCGGTTTATAAAATACTTTCAGAAACTGCAAGAAAGCAAAATAAATGTATTATCTTTTCTACACACGATTTGAATATTACTCTTAAATTTGCAGATAAAGTATGGCTGATAAAAGATAATTCTATTTATGAAGGTGCACCAGAGGATTTAATTTTATCAGGAGTTTTTGCAACAATTTTCTCAAACAAAGATGTATATTTTAATAAATTAACTAATGAATTTTCAGTAAAATTTAAAGAAAAATATCCTATAAAACTTATTAACAATTCGAAACTAGATTTAATTGAAAAAGTAACAATAAATGCTTTAAAAAGAAAATCGTTTTTTCTTTCTGACAAAACAGGTATTCCTGAAATATCAATTATTGAAGATTCTTCTTGGAAGTTGAATTTTAATAAAGAAACCTTTTTGTTTAAAAATATTTATGATTTGTTGAGGGAGTTACAATTTTTATTTATTGCAAATTCAAATACTTTTTAATTTCATTAAGTTTGTTTAGGGCTTCCATAGGAGTAAGGTTGTTAATGTCAAGATTTATTATTTCATCTCTAATTTGGCTCAAAACAGGATCGTCTAATTGATATATACTCATTTGATAACCTTCTCTGTTTTCGGCAAGATTGTCAACTTTCTTTGTCATTTCTTTTTTACGGTGAGATTTCTCTAGTTCTTTTAATATTTTATTTGCACGGTTTATAATGCTTCTTGGCATTCCGGCAAGTTTGGCTACGTGAATACCAAAACTGTGTTCGCTACCTCCTGCAACAAGTTTTCTTAAAAAAAATATTTTCTGATTTAATTCTTTAACTGAAACATTAAAATTTTTAATTCTCTTGAAAGATTTTTCCATTTCATTAAGCTCATGATAATGGGTTGCAAACAAAGTTTTTGCTTTTGCTTTCGGATGTTCGTGTATGTATTCAACAATTGCCCATGCAATAGAAATTCCGTCGTAAGTGCTTGTTCCTCTTCCAAGCTCATCAAAAAGTATTAAACTTCTATTTGAAATATTGTTCAGAATACTTGAAGCTTCATTCATTTCAACCATAAAAGTAGATTCTCCTGATGAAATATTATCCGATGCACCAACACGTGTAAAAACTTTATCAACATAGCCTATTTCTGCCATTTCAGCGGGAACAAAACAACCTATTTGTGCCATTAAAACGATTAAAGCTGTTTGCCGGAGAAGTGCAGATTTTCCTGCCATATTTGGTCCGGTAACAATAATTATTTGTTGCTTATCTGTATCAAGAAAAACATCATTTGGTATATATGGCTCATCAACAGGTAATTGGACTTCAATTACAGGATGTCTTCCTGCTTTAATATTTATTATGTCAGTTTCATTAACCTTAGGTTTTGTGTAATTATTTTCAATAGAAATATTTGCAAAAGCAGTTAGTACATCTAATTTTGCAATTCCATGTGCCGTTGTTTGTATTAGCGAAATATAATCTAAAAGACTAATAACTAAGCTTTCAAATAATTTACTTTCAATGGCAAGAATTTTATCTTCGGCACCAAGAATTTTTTCTTCATATTCTTTAAGTTCTTCATTAATATATCTTTCGGAACTTACCAAAGTTTGTTTTCTTGTCCACTCTTGCGGAACCATATTTTTAAATCTGTTTCTTACTTCAAAATAATAACCAAAAACATTATTAAAACCAATTTTTAGAGAAGATATTCCTGTTTTGTAGGCTAAATCTCTTTGTAAATTGTCGAGATAATCTTTTCCTGAGTATGCTATTTTTCGGTATTCATCAAGCTCATCTGAGACCCCATCTTTAATGACATTTCCTTTTTGAATTGTAGTTGGAGGTTCTTCCTTAATTTCGTTTTCTATTCTGTCTCTAATATTTATGCAAGGATTTAAACTGTCGGATAGTTTTTGCAAGTTTTTATCATTTGATTTCTGGCAAATGTCTTTTACTTTATCTACTGCAAAAAGTGCATTTTTTAGTTGAGCAACATCACGAGGACTAATTCTTTGCGAAGCAATTTTGGAATTCATGCGTTCCAAATCTCCTGTTTGTTTAATAAGTTTAGATAGTTCTTCTTTTATTTCTTTATTTTTTATGAAGAGTTCTGTTAAATCCAATCTTTCATTTATCGAGTTTATATTTTTTAATGGAAGTGCCAACCATCTTCTCATTAATCTTGAACCGGGTGGAGCAACAGTTTTGTCAAGAACATCTAATAAAGATTTTGCATCTTCTCCTCCGGACTGAAAAAGTTCAAGGTTTTTAATAGTAAATTTATCTAACCAAACATATTTATCTTCTTCAATTCTTGAAATTCCGGTGAGGTGTTTAATATCTCTGTGTTCTGTTAAATCAAGATATTGAAGAATAGCACCCGCTGCTGTTATTCCAAATTCTAACTTGTCAATTCCAAAGCCTTTAAGGCTCTGAGTATCAAATTGTTTAAGTAGTCGTTCTTTTGATGTGCTTTCTGTAAATGCCCAGTCTTCAAGTTTATAAGTATAATATTTAGTTCCAAAAAGCTCTCTGAATTTTTCATATTTACTCCTTTCATAAAGAACTTCTTTGGGTGCAAAACTCGATAATAATTTGTCAATATATTGATGACTTCCTTCTGCTAAATAAAACTCACCTGTTGAAATATCTAATAATGAAATTCCTGCAAATTGTTTGTCAATATGAACAGCAGCCAGGAAATTATTTTCTTTGTGTTCTAAGATATTATCGCCTATTGCAACTCCGGGTGTTACAAGTTCAGTAACTCCCCTTTTAACAATTGTTTTGGTTTTTTTTGGGTCTTCTAGTTGCTCACAAATAGCAACTCTTTGTCCTGCTCTAACTAGTTTTGGCAGATAAGTGTCGAGAGCATGATAAGGAAAACCGGCAAGTTCAACATAGCTTGCGGAACCGTTTGCTCGTTTTGTTAAAGTAATTCCAAGAATCCCTGAGGCTTTTATAGCATCATCTGAAAAAGTTTCATAGAAATCTCCAACACGAAACAATAATACAGCATCAGGATGTTTGGATTTAATCTGATTGTATTGCTTCATTAAAGGTGTTTCTGCAACTTTTTTCTTTGCCATTCTTTGGAAATTTTAAATTAAAAGATTGTTTTTACTTATCTTGTTACGTTACAATGTGCAAGATATAGCTAAAATAGTAATTATTTTTATTTGACGATAAAAATTAATTTTACTTTATGAAATTATAGCTTTTATTGTTTAAAATATAAAAAATCAATAAAACTCAGAAATAGCTAACAGTGTTTTTAACCTATGTATAGTATTTCAAGATAGTTTTATGCTTTAATATTCATACTCAAAAAATAGAATTAAAAATAAAGTTTCAAAATTATAAAATAAAATGATGTAAACTAAAAATGATAAGAGTCTGATATTTTTTTTATTAACATGTTATAAAAATGTTAAATTAAATTTCTTTTTATAAAAATGAAATTTACATTAGCGTTTTTAAAATTTAAAACAAATTATTTCGTTTATTTTCAAATTATTAATTTTATCTAATGAAAAAAATATTCCTGATAGGTGCAGGGCTTTCTGCCTCAACCTTAATCAGATACATTTTAGAAAATTCTGAAAAACACAATTGGAAACTACGTGTTGGTGATTATTCTTTTGAGACAGCAAAAAGAAAAATTAATAGTCATAAAAATGCTGAGGCAATTAAGTTTGATATTTATGATGAAAAACAAAGGGAAGAGGAGATAAAAAACTCAGATATTGTGATTTCTATGTTACCTGCCAGAATGCACCATATGGTTGCAGAGTTTTGTATTAAATACAAAAAAAATATGGTAACAGCTTCTTATGTTTCAGATGAAATAAAAGCCATGAAAGCTGATGTTAAGAAAAGTGGGATTTTAATTCTTAATGAAATTGGAGTTGATCCGGGGATTGACCATATGTCTGCAATGCAAATAATTGACAGAATAAAAGATGCAGGAGGAAATATAACTGCATTTCGTTCATATACAGGCGGTTTAATAGCTCCAAGGTATGATAATAATCCTTGGAATTATAAGTTTACATGGAATCCTAGAAATGTAGTGGTTGCAGGGCAAGGCTCTGCTGCACAAATAATTGTAAATGGAAAGTATAAATATATACCATACCATAGATTGTTTAAAAGAATAAGCAGAACTGAGGTTTTAAACTATGGTGAATTTGAAGTTTATCCTAATAGAGATTCTCTTAAGTACCGAAAATCCTATGATTTGGAGAAAATTCCTACAATGATAAGAGGGACAATGAGACGTCCGGGTTTTTCAAAAGCATGGAATATATTTGTGCAATTGGGTGCAACTGATGATACTTATACTTTGGAAGATTCTGAAAATATGACTTATAGGGAATTTATTAATACTTTTCTTCAATACATTCCTGATTTAACAATTGAAGAGAAAATATGTAAGGTTTTTAATATTGATGAAGATTCTTCTGTAATGTTTAAACTGAGATGGCTTGGTATTTTTAAAAATGAAAAAATTGGATTAAAAAATGCTACCCCTGCTCAAATTTTGCAAAAAATAGTTGAAAGAAAATGGATTTTTGAAGAGCATGACAAAGATATGATTGTGATGCAACATAAGTTTGAATATGAACTTAACGGAAAGAAAAAAGAAATTAAATCTTCATTAGTTATTGAAGGAGAAGATCATACTCATACTGCAATGTCTGCAACCGTAGGTTTGCCGGTTGGTATTGCTGTAAAAATGATTCTAACAGGAAAAATAAAAGAGAAAGGAATTCATATTCCGGTTTCAAAAGCAATTTATGAGCCTGTTTTAGAAGAACTTAAAAAGTATGGTATAAAATTTATTGAAGAAAAGAGAGAGGAGTTTTAAAAATATAAAACTTTTGACTAAAAGTCTCAGGTTCAGCCCGAATTAGCAAAAAAAAATTACATTAAAAAATATAAGTCCGTATAACAAAAGCTGTTATACGGACTTTTAATATGTTGATTCTACCTAAGATTTAGTGAGTAATCCTTTTTTATTAAAAAACAAATAATGAAGTTTACTTATATTACAATAAACATAAAAATAAATGCAATTAGTATTTAAATCGTAACTTGTAATTTATAAGATACCTCAAAAACACTTTTTTTAGAAGTCCTCTTATTTATTTCTTCAAAATTCGACATTTATTATTGAGTTCAGTATAAAAAGACCCTGTGGGTTTTAATTTACGAAGATACATAAATTTAAATTGTTAATATTAACCCAGTTGCAACAAACCCACAGGGTCTATAAACGTAAAATTCACCTTTTTATACTGTACTTATTATTCTATATTAAAAATTAATATTTACCAATAAAAACAAAATATTTATTTAACAACAACATACATTCCTCCCAATTGAGAATAAATAGTAGCATCGTACATTGCTTCGCAATAAACAGGTGGCATCCAATATTTTCCTGCATAACTTGCATTGAGCATAACTTTAAAAGTTTTACTTTTGTTTTTTGCCAAATCAAAATATGTATAAACTCTGTCGTCTCTAAAATCGATATTTTCGGGTGTTGAAACATTACCATCTGAATTGAATAATCTTGTATTTATAATTTCCCAACCCGAAGGAAATATTTGCGATAATGCCATTTCTTTGTATGGTTTTAAAATACCGGGGTGAGTTACAGTAACTGTTGCAACAAAGTCTGTTCCTTGTGGTATGTTTTCTGGCGAAAGCGTAGTGCCATCGGGTAAATTATATGAAATAGACATTCTTAAATCTTTTTGAGAATTCTGCGAGCTTCCTATTTCAGGAATTCCTTGCAGAATAATTCTTGCATATATTACTCCGCCACTAGTATTTTTAATTTTAAAATTGCCAGATTTTGTACCTTTTATATTCAAATCAGTTTGAGAAATTGTTTTCTTTTCAAAAACACTTTTAGTTCCACCTGAATTTAATGAATATTCATATTTTAAATCTCCTGAAATAGCATTTTTTTCAACATATAGTGATGTAGCAATAAGTGAATATGCAGCTGTTTGAGTACTTAAATATTTTTTGCCCGAAAGTTCTTCTGAAATTTCTTTCAGCAAAGTGAAAGCTCTTGATTTTTTGCCGAGCAAACTTAAAGTTTCCAAAATCATAGCTTTATCTCTCAAATCGGAACCATATGTATATGAAAGTTCTGTATATTTTGGAATATTTGTACTAGATTTAGAAATTATACTTTCTGCAATATTGCGTTTTCCTGATAATAAATATGTTGCAGCTAATCTCCATTTTGCTTGATTTGAAAGATTCTCTGTGTTTTTTAATCTGTTCATTGCACTTTTTTCGGGATAACCTGCAAGAGCAAGAGTATAAAGACGATACGCTTGAACTAGCTGAGATGATGCCCCTTCATTAGACCATTTTTTTGCTTTGTTTTTCTGATATTTTCTCCATGATTTTATTGTTGAAGATGCAACAGGGTATCCTTTTTTCTTAGCTTCAATCAAGAAATGACCGGCATAAGTTGTCCCCCAAACACTTGCAGAACTTCCTCCTTGCCAGTATGCAAATCCTCCGTTTGAAATTTGGAAAGAATTTAAGCGTTTTATTCCTGCTTTTATATTCTTTTCAATTTCGTTTTTTTGCTTTGGACTTAATTCAATTAAATTTGAAACAAAAAGTTGAGGAAATACCGAAGATGTTGTTTGTTCTACGCAACCGTGAGGATATTTTATTAAATATTCCAAACGGCTTTTTAAATTAATAGGTGGAATTGAAGATACTTCTAGAACACCTGTATTTGTTCCTGCAATTCCGACAGGACTATAGTCTGTTTCCCAATTTTCACCTGCATTTAGAACTTTCTCAATAACATTGGTTGTTTGATGATTTGGATTTCTAACATCAATTTCAATACTGTGAACAGAAGTTATTTTTCCATTGCTTGCGATAATTTCAACTGTAGCTTTCCCAATTTTATTATTTACAACTAATTCAAAATAAACATTATTTTCTCCTGGCTCTTTAAATTTAACGGTCTTTTTTTCGTTTCCTTTTACAGTAATTAACCCGTTAGTTTTAATTTTAACATTTACATTTTTAATATTATCTTTCATAACAAAAATGCTTGCAGGAAGTTTAACTGTTTCTCCTGGAGATAAAATTCTAGGTAAAGTTCCAAGAACCATAATAGGTTTAATTACAGGAACTGCTTTTTCTGAGGAACCGAATGCTTTTTCATTTCCTGCAATAACCATTGTTCTTACTGAACCTATGTAATTTGAAATTTTAAGTTTATGTGTTTTTTTATCTCCACTACCTATTGTATATGGTCCAAAGAATTTAACAACAGGTTTAAATCTATTTGCTTTTTGACTTTTTTGAGCATCTATTTCACCTCCTCCGCCAATTGCAAGCAGGCGTTCAATTTTTCCTGCATCTGCACCAATAACTTCTTTAAACATATCCCAAGTTTTAATTCCTAATGCTTCTTTTGCAAAGAACCTATCCCAAGGATTTGGTGTTTTAAATCTTGTTAGGTCGAGTAAACCTTCATCAACAACTGCAATTGTGTATGTCATTGGTTTGCTGTGTTTTTCGGAAATTTTTATAGTAAATTCTTTGTCAGTTTCTATTTCATTAGGCATTGAAATTTCTGGTTCAAGCTTTGTGTCTGGGTCTTCAACCATAAGAGGAATTGTTCCGTACATTCTTATTGGTAAGTCGTTTGCAGTTTGCGAATGAGCTTGTAATAAGGTTACGTTCACATATACGTTTGGAGTCATTTCTTTTGTAATTTTTATATCGAAATTTGTTTCTTCTTTTTCTGTTTGTACCCAGAAAGATTTTAGTATATCTGAACCGTTTTCAATGCTTATTAATGCTCTACCATTTTCGGCAGTTGGAATTGTAATTTTTGCTTTTTCTCCAACATTGTATTTGTCTTTATCTGAAATAAATGAAAGCATTGTTGCTCCGTTGCCATCACCTTTTTGGGCTCTTCCTGCCCATCCTGGCCAATCTATATAAACAATTTTTCCTGTTGAATGACCTGTTACAACATCCTCAGCAAGAACCAAATAACGTCCCCAGTCTGGATATTTTACTTCAATATTCCAACTCGCAATACCTTTGTTGCTTTTTATCATTTCTTCTTTCAATAATTTAGCAGAATTTCTAAAATTATATGAAGATACAGAATTGCTAGAAGCATCATACCACCATCGCCAACTCAATTTGTAAAATTTTAAATTAATTTTATGATTTTCTTTTAAGAGTTTTCCTTCGGGTGTGAGAGTAACAATTTCAATCTTATGTTTTTTATCTGTAAGCAACATACCTCTCATTTTATCTCCTTTTGGAAGTTTAATTCCTGTGTATGCTGTGTACGGAGAGTATTTAAGAGTATATTGGTCAACACTAAAGTTACCACCTTTTTCAAATGCTTTTGTAAAGAAAGTTGCATTCATCATGCCGGGAGCTTCACTGGAAGTGTTAAATTCAGCATCTAATTGAATATTACCATTTTCATCTGTTGTTCCGTCAAGAAGCCTTTCATTTTCAGAATAGAAATTTTTTGTAGGGTCATCAAATTTATAGTTTGAATATGTATCAAACTTGGTTGTAATAGGAACTAGCGAAGCATCAACTTTTACGTCTAGATCTTTGCCTATGGCACCATGAAGCCATTTAATATTGATTGTTGCAGTTTCGTTTTTACCTTCGGTAATCATTTTTTTGCCAAAATCGAGTGCAATTTTTAAACGGTTTGGTTTTATTGTTTCAATTTTTATTGTTTTATAAAAATCTACTGAGCCTACTGAAACTTTGAGACCATAATTTCCTGTAATTGCATCTTCGTTTGTTTGAGTAATAAAATTATAAAAACCGGTATTATTTTTTGTTTGGACTTCTTTTTTTACAATTTGCCCTTGCGGATTTTTGAACTCAAAAACAATTGGGTGTCCTTCTGGAATAGATTTAGATTCATCTTTTAATATATATGTTAAATAAATTTTATCTCCGGGTCTCCAAACTCCTCTTTCTCCATAAATAAAACCTTTTATTCCTTCTTTAACTTCTTCTCCACCAACATTAAACTTGCTCAATGATAGTGAATTGCCATCTTCTAGTTTAAGATATGCTCTTTGATTTTCAATTTTTGCAACAATAAAATATGGGCTTTTTATTTTGCCAAGAAATATTCTTCCTGCATTATCTGTTTCACCGTTTGCAAGTAATTGTTGTTGATAATCAAAGGCTTCAACTTTAACTCCTTGTTTTGGTTTAGTTGTTAATAAATCGGATACAAATACATTAATATTCCCATTGTTTGATTTTTTTACAATCATTCCTAAGTTGGAAGCAATAATATTTTTTGAAACTTTTTTGTCTCTATAATATGCTTTTTTACATGGGTCGTCTCTATCTTCCCAATAACCATAATAATAATCGTAATTTTCTTCACCTTCATACATATCCCAATTACTTGTTTCTATTTCTTCGTTCCAATCAATTTCTTCATCAACATTTTGGCCAGATTCTTCTTTGTTTTCTCCATCACATTGATACATAGAGTATTGTCTTTTAAAATTAAGTTCTATTCTGTAAATTGCACCAGGTTCAGGTTTAATAATCTCGGTTAAATCTAATGAAAACTTGTTCCAAACACCCAAGTCAACTATATTAAATTTGTCTAAACGGACACGTTTTCTTGCAATTGGTTTTCCTACTTGTCTTAAATTATCTCCTCCTCCAATATCATTTGTTTGAAGAAATTGCAAAATATTATTTTCATAGATTTTAATAACTGTTACGTCCACAGCTTTAAGATTCACAGCTTCGAATGGATATATTAAACCTTTTTCACTTGAAGGCAAAATTGTTCCATTACCAAGAATTCTTACGTTTGGTTTAATTGCTTCAAAAGCCATTAGATTTTCACTTCCTTCTTTTAATTTGTATCCGAGAACATTTTTAATACCCTGATATACAGTAACTTTTCTCTCTCCGTAAACTCTTGATTTTGTATATATTTTTATAAGATTATCGGAAATTTTATATTTTAAACCAGATTGTTCTTCAATTGATATTAATCCATTTAAGTTTTGTTTCTCGTCCAAAGGATCCGAAAATTGAAGCTGTAGAAATTGTTCAGGGCTTTGAATTACTTTTGCTGAAAGAAGTTTAAAATCTCCAATTGCAGGTATATCAATTTCAGTTTTTTCTTCTTTATTAACTCCTATTGCATCGCCATCCCAAACTAATTTTATGGAAGATGCTGTTTTACTTCTTTGAATATTATCAATGGTAAAAAAATGAGTTTGCAAATCTATATCTGAAGTCCATTTAACAGGAAGTTCTTTACCGTTTTGAGAAACTTCAAGTAGTTTTTTGATGTTCTCAGGGTCAGCAGCATCCGCAGTATTTACATATCCTGAAACTTGTTGAAGTTTTAAATGTTTTTTGTCTAGTGTTTTTTGCTCTTCAATAACAAAATCGAATGCTTGTTTTATTGTTTTAAATTCAAAAGAGAATTGTTCTAAATCGTCATCAACATTTATTAATTTGTCCAAATTAAACTCTACAAAATACTTTTTGTCTGATTTTAAGTTTTCTTGTGGTGTAAACTCAATCTCATTATTTATTAATTTATATGTTCCTTTCACATTAGGTTTTATATTTATTAAATCTTTTGGGAGATTGTCTTTATCTTTTATAAGGTCAGTTACTGCACTTGTAAGTTTTAAAATAATTGGTGCTTTTTTAGAAATATCTCCTGAAGTGTATGCTGTTATATACTTTGCAAACTCAGGATTTGAGGCGGTTACTTCTCCCTTAGAATACTTAGAACTTATGTAAAAGATGCCTGCACCTAATACAACTAATCCTAAAATGTAAAATAATATTTTTTTGTTTTTCATTTGTCTAAAATTGTATAATTAATTGATTATTGAATATGTTTTTTTGTATTTTTAATATTTATAAAAATTATTTTGCTTTGTAAAGGACGCTTCACTTACTTTATTTTGTGAGAAATCTCTTTGCAGGGTTTTTGTCATGTTCTTGTTTGAAGAAGCCTTTGTTATGGGTGTTTCATAAAAATAAAATCTTGTTATAATAATTAGTGAAAAAAAAACTCCAAGTTACACCGACAACTCTTTAATTACTATTTAAAAACATCAAGCCGAACTCCCTCAGAATGAGAAGTAAACTCCGGAGCATACATACATTGTATTGTTGTTATTCCGTTTGAGAAATTACCTTCGTGTGTAACTCTCAAAGGGTATTCAAAAACATAAGTTCCTTTTGGCAAATTGTCAATAAAGAAATTTGTTGATGCATCTTTTGTGCTTTCGTAATAGCCTAATCCGTCTTGATATTTGTAGCTTGAAATTACATTAATAGGATCAAAACCACTTGCTCGCATATCTTTCATGTGGATGTATTCCATGCGTCTGTCCACCCGAAGTTCAATTCTTACAATTATTTTATC
>CAMZKV010000076.1 GCA_947311445.1 uncultured Chlorobiota bacterium
AATATGTATTTTAAAAGTTATACAAATATAAACAAGTTGCCATAATTTTATCGCTCGCCCCCTTCTTTTTCTTTATTCCGCAAGCTCCATAAAGAAAAAGAAGGGGGCGAAAAAAAAAGAACAACGTAGTGAAACTAATCAATTAACTTCATAAGCAACTGGTTTAAATGAACCTTTAATTTTATATTTCTTATCTTTAGAAAACGTAACTCCTCTATGATTTGCAATACTGGTAAAGTCATGTTCAAAACCTCCCCAACTTACATCTTGAAATCCCCACCAGCCTAGTCCGGCACCTCCACAATTTACTATTCTTGAATAAACTTCTTTCATAAACTGAGCTTGCTCTGAATACATAATAGAATCATTATCAGCAGGTAACGAGGTTTCTCCAATCATCCATGGCTTATTTATATATTTACTAAACCAGTAAATTTCATTAGGAACCCTTAAAGGATGATATGTGTGGAATGCAACAAAATCGACAGGTATAATTTCCGGATCCCATTCAAAAACTTCAATAGGCTCAGCAAATCCTATTGTGAATAAATGCTTGGGGGCATACTTATCCATCATTCTTTTCCAAGTGAGAGCTATATTATAGGCATCTTCCTTTTTTCTGTGCTTTTTCCAGTTAGGTAATTCTTTATTATCAAAATAAAGAGGCTCATTGAATAAGTCATAAGCAAATATAGTATTATTATTTTTAAAATATTTTAACATTGAAATAACGAAATCATGACGTTTTGGGTCATCAATATCAGCTTTAAACAATATCATAACTTTTAATCCTTTTTCTTCTGCAATACTAACCAATTCTCCTATTGCATTAAGATAAATATCAGGATTTTCAGTAATATTTAATCTTGTATTTCCTCCTTTTTTAATTACCCTTACAAAATAATCTCCTATTGAATCATTTGTAGATACATTACTAATACCGTGGAATCTTATTGAATTAAAACCTAATTCTTTGAGTAATTGAAAATGCCCTCTTAAAACGTTTTGGATACTATCTTTTGAGTTGCCTTCATATACATTCTTATCTTCATAGTCTTTTATAGGTGACATTACATATTCGTCGTTTTCTTGCCTCAAACAAACAGAATAATTAAGCATTAGAGGAAAGAATTTATCATTCTTATATTTAAAATATTTTCCTTCTATATAAATAAAATCATTTTCAGATTTTTGAATATTATTATTTGTGTCATTACATTCTATCACAAATAAAAAGTAGCTAATTAAGAATAAATATTTTATAATTTTTTTAAACATAAATTTTTGTATCTTTTATAAAAAACCAAAATTAATATATTATTTTTGTTTTCTTCTAAAAAGAAATAAAATGAGTTTAAATTTTAAACGTGAGTTACCATATAGTAAATTATTATTTTTCGCTTTCATGCTATTGAGTATTATTCCTTTATTTTTCCATAAATATTATGTTTCATTAGACGGTCCTCAGCATCTATATAATGCAAATATTTTAGTTGAATTGTTAAAAGGGAATTCATCAATATCTGAGTATTTTAAAATTAATAATGTTATTGTTGGATATTGGGCAGGTCATTTTTTTCTTGCTTTTTTCAGATTTTTCTTTTCAGCTTGGTTGGCGGAGAAACTCTTCATAATGAGTTATATTGTTTCTATTGCGTTTTCTTTCAGATATCTTATTAATTCGGCAAATAAAGAAAATAATTATATGTCAATATTAATATTTCCATTTGCTTACTCTATGTATTTTATGATGGGATATTATTCGTTTAGTATTGCCTTTATACCCTTTTTTCTGACTTTTGGTTATTTAATAAGACATCCTAATTTCAAAAAAAAAAACATTCTTATTTTTGGTTTATTATTATTATTTTCTTTTCTGTCTCATGCATTTGTATTTGCTCTTACGGGTATAAGTATATTTTTGTATACAGTTTTTGATTTTATTTTTAAAAAAATAAGAAAGAAAGATATTTCTTTTAAGAGTTTAATTAATAGGCTGGGAGTAATATTAATATCTGCAATACCTGCGATAGTATTATGGGTAGTTTATATAAAATATGTTATGAGCATTGACAGTACTGTTCTTTCTGTTAGTTACAGTTTTAAAGAGCTGACTTATTTTTTATTAAGAATTAGACAACTGGTAGCTTTCCATCATGACAATGAGGCTGTTGGCAATATCCTCATTTTTAATGTTTTGATGATATTATTCGTAAGCATATTAATAAGAATCTCAAATTTAAAAGACGACAAGCGGTTGGAAGAAATTTTTTCAATCAAAAATATTTGGTTCATAATTTCTTTTTTCTTTTTAGCATTATATTATTTTTTACCTGACAGAATATCTGCCGGAAGTTTAACCAATAGAATTGGTTTAATGTTCTTTTTTACATTAATAATTGCTCTTTCAATGCAAAAATACCCAAAGATAATTGTGTATTTCTCTTCGATTATTCTGTTAATTTCATTTATTTATCTACAAAATTACAGGACAAAAGAACATAAGCATTTGAATGAAATTATTCAAGACATCCATATAGTTGAAGACCATATTCATGAAAATAGTGTTCTTTATGCGATAAGAAATTCAGACAATTGGTTTGATTTGCATTTCCCGTGTTATGTTGGCATTGACAAAGCTGTTATAAATTTGAAAAGCCCTCAAAACCAAGGGCAATTTCCTATTGTTTGGAATTACACAGAACTGCCTATATTGATGTTAGGAAATAAAAGAATAATGGAGCATAACCCTGCTCATATGCCAAAATCTACAAATAAGAATGTAAAAAATATTGATTATGTTTTAATATACCATAAACAAAAAGAACTTAAATTAAATACAGAAATAAGCGAAAATTTAAATCAATTTTATAAGCATATTTATACTTCTCCAAAAGGGTATGCTGATTTATATATGTTGAAATAATAGGTTTAAATTTGCATTGTTTTATTATACATAAATACAAAAAAAATATGATTTATATCGGGAAATTTGCTTAATCATTGGATATTATTACTCGAATACAGACGTTTCTCTTACAAAAGATAAAGTCTAAAATCATCAATATAAATCTTAGTTCCTTTTTTTCTTGTTATATAAACTGTAATATCATCTGCATTTGTAATATTTTCTGGAACATTTACTGTAAGATATATTCTGCACCATTTATTTGGAGTACAAGTATAACTAGAACTAAAACTTGTAATACTTCCTCCTATGTTACATACTAAATTAGCAATGCTTTGTTTATCTTTATAGAAAACACTTACTTCCAAAGAAATCTTTTTAATGCCTTTTTTTCTTAGTTGTTCTTTATATAAAACAAATGTATTATATTTTTTATCAACAAATCCTGCATTGGAGACTAAAATCCCTTTTTCTTTTTCAATTTGAAGTCCAGTATCTTTTTCAAAAGCTGTTTCAAATTTATAAATATAATTTTTTATCTTGTAAATATTATTTATCTTAATTGTAGTATCATATTTTGTAATAACATTATTATTAAGAATCTTGTTTGAAATTTCTTCAGATAAGCGCATTGCACTTTCTTTTTCTAAATGACTACCGTCATAGCTTATATATTTTTTTTCAATATTTATCCACTGTCCTCCTCCTACTTTTATGAAATCTTTAATAAATTTATTTTGATTAAAATTTCCGATATTCCTTTCTAATTCAGTCATATTAATTGAAGATGGTACAATATACCCGAAAACAGGAATTCCTTCTTTTTTCCATTCTTGAATTTTAATATACAAATTTTGAATTATTTGATTTGAGATTTTAGTATCAGTAAAAGTTTTTTTATACGATTTTAATGCCGCATATTCATTTGGTTTCAAATACCTAGATGCTATCCAGCCTTCATGAATAAAATATTCTTGTTGATAATTTTCATTTTTACGACCTTTGTGTATAATTAATTTTCTTATATCATCAGGTGTAATGGAATAATAAAAACTTTTAACAGGAAATAAATACATATATTCCAAAACTTCTTCTTTTTTTAAAAATTCTAATCTTTTTAAATGTCCGTTAAAAGAAGCCTGAGCAGTTAAAGAAAAAGGTGTAATCCCCAAGATTAAGATTTTATTTTTACTTTTTTGTGATATCTTTTCATCAATTTTATCAAACAGAGTTTTATTAAACCCTGCGGAAGAATAACCTAAGTTTAAAACAGATAAATTTAGCTTATTTTTAATAATTTTTGAAGATATTCCCCTGTAAGTTCTAGAATCTCCTGCAACAATTACATCATATTTTTTTTTGTGTGTGTTTTATTAATAAATAAAGCTTTATTTAACTCATTATTGTCTTTATTACTTGAATACAAAGCAATTATTGTAGCAAGTATCATAGAAACTAAAATTGTAAATATTACTTTTTTATCAAACATAAATTATTTTAAAATTGAAAATAAATAAATTCAGCACCTTTTCCTCGTAAGAAAATTATTGAAAGTATAATAACTATAAATTGTAAGTATTCAACAATCTTATTATTTTTAAGCCTTAAGCTATTAAAATTAAAGAAAAAATACATTTCAATTAAAATACCAGTTGTAATATAAAACAAACCGTTTATAAAATTAGAGTTTGCTTCAAAATCAATTACAAAATTAAAGTTAAGAAGCATTTTTACAATATTAATAGCTTGTTCAAAAGATACTGCTCTAAAAAACACCCATGCAATCATAACCTGAAAAAGCACTAAAAAAGATGCGATATATTTTCCTCCTGCAACTTTTTTTAGTCTTTTGGGAATTTTCAGAACACGTTCTAAACTTGTATAGAAAGCGTGTAAAGCTCCCCAAATTATAAAATTCCATGCTGCTCCATGCCAAAATCCGGAAACTATCATTGTAATCCACATATTAAGATGACTCCTAAATTTTCCTTTTCTAGAACCACCAAGTGGAATATACACATAATCTTTAAACCATGTTGACAATGAAATGTGCCATCTCGTCCAAAATTCTCTAACGGAAGTCGAAATATAAGGATGGTTAAAATTCATTCTAAAATGTAAGCCCATCTATTTTGCTAACCCTCTTGCAATATCGCTATATCCACTAAAATCGAAATAAATTTGAAGGGCAAAACCAACAATAACAATCCACCAATACAAAGTTGAAGTTGAAGTGTTTACATCGCTGAAAGCATAATTTACCAAAGGAGCAATATTATCTGCCAAAACAACTTTTTTAAAAAATCCTATTAAAATAAAGCCTGAAACCATTCCAATTTTCTAATGATGATACCTTTCTTACAACTTTAAGTTGTGGCAATAAATCTTTTGCTCTAACAATAGAACCTGCAACTAATTGTGGAAACATTGATAAATATGCAAAAAACTGCAAAATATTTTTAGTCGGCTTTAATCTTCCTCTATAGGCATCAATTGTATAGCTCATTGATTGAAAGGTATAAAAACTAATTCCTACAGGTA
>CAMZKV010000077.1 GCA_947311445.1 uncultured Chlorobiota bacterium
CAACATTATGGTTTCCAACATCACTTGCCGAGGGTGTTCCGCTAAGTGTTGCAGTATTGTTTGCTGTGTTTGCTGTAAATGTTAACCAATTTGGTTTTGTACAAGTTAAAGTTTCAGTTTCTGCATCAACATTATAAGTTATATTATAAGTGTATGTTTGTGTTGCCATTGCAGAAGTTACAGGCATGCTTGTAAAATTTAAACCACTGCAACCCCCACCCCATATACATTGAACATATTCCGGATGGTCTATAAAAGGGTTTCTGTTATTTTGAATTGCGTAACAAGCATTATTTCTGTCTATTTCTCGTTGACTGACAGGGTCTTGATTGTGCCAAGCTAAAAAAACGTCAATTTCCCATTGTTCGTAACCTCTGTTTTCTGAACCGTCTAAAGGATTATTAGAATTGCCCGGGTTAAAACCTGATAGTTGTCCTTCGTATCTTGTAACAAAATACAACATCATCCTTGCAATATCTCCTTTAAACTCGTCAATTGGTTCAAATACAATTCCAGAATATCCGGCTGCCGAGTTCCCTTTTTTACTTCCATTTAATGACGTCCAACTTGCAGATGCAACATTACCAAAGGGATAATTATTTCGCATTCCGTTAACTTTTCCGTCAGAAGGAACAACAAAATGAACATCCGAAACCATAGGGCTTGAGCTTCCAAAAAATCCTTGCGGAAAAAGGTGTTCTCTATTCCAGCAATCTCCTTCATCTGAGTAGTTTCCACAGTGGTCATTGTTATGAGTCCAATTGTATGGGTCTGCACCATTTGGGTTTTCTGAATACATATCTAATACTGTGCCGTCATTTTCGTAATAATTGTCAACATCGGTAGTTTGATAAGCTGTGTATAAATAATTGTAACTGTGTGAGTCATGCCCTTTGATAATATTGTGTAAAGCGGTTTTTAAAGTGTAGCCTTCAAGCCCGTTTGCACTATCGTAATACCCACTAGGAATTTGTGCAAAAGAAACAAATGAGTAGATAATAAAAATAATTGCAATTAATTTTTTCATAATTTTTTAATTTAATTTATAAAGAATGTTTGTATCATACCCTGCGGGTTTTAAAAACCCGCAGGGTCTTTTTTTTATTAAGCTATTTTTTTTGCAGAAAAGCCAAACACTTTCCCCTACAAGGAGGGAAATGTCGCAAACAATATCTAAATGCGAATAAAACTTAAAATTTAATTTATAAAGAATGTTTGTATCATACCCTGCGGGTTTTAAAAACCCGCAGGGTCTTTCTATTATTTAGCTTTTAAAGTCAAAAAAAGACGTACTATAAATATAATACGTCTTTTTTAATAAAATGTTTCTAAAAACGTAAATTATTTTTTTACAAATTTAGCAACAGCTGAAGTTCCATCAACATTATTAATGTTAATTAAATAAACACCATTAGTTAAAGTATTAAGTTCTAACTTATAGTTATTTGTGTTTAAATTATTTACATTTAAAACTCTTTGCCCAATTACATTTGCAACAGTAATATTGCTAATGTTTACTTCACTTTGTATGTTTAATACTGAAGTTGCAGGATTTGGGAAAAGTTTTGCAGAAGTTGTGATGTCATTAACAGATGATGATACAGTTACTTGTACATTATCAACATCCCATACACCTCCGGCATCATTTGTTGAAACATATTTAAAAGCAATATAAACATTTGAATTTCCTGCAGTTGCACTAATGTCGTTAGTTGAATGAACAACTGTCCAACCTCCTGTTGAAAGAGTTAACCCAGTAATTTGAGTCCAAGTTGAAGTCATAAAAGAAGCACTATCTCCTGCAAAATCAGTAGAATAATAAGCCTCTAAATCTTGATAAGGATTATAGTTTTGGTCGTTATCAAATTCTAAAGTAATAGTTCCACTTGCGGGAGTTGAAAAAGATGGTGAAACAGCCCATTGTTCCGTAGCATGATTGTCGGTTCCATCATAGCAACTTGCTCTTAATGTATATTCTCCACTATATTCGTTTATATGCCATGTTGTATTGTAAGAAGCAAAAGTAGGAGAAATGTGTAACCATCCATCTATGTTTCCATCTTGAAAATCGTCAAGTGCTAATTGTGCATTTGAATTAAAAGCAATAAAAATTATTGCTGCAATTAATAGTAAACCTTTTTTCATAATTTATAAAATTTAATAGTTAAAAAATAATTTAATAATGTGTTTGCAAATTTACAAAATATTTAATAAAGTAATGTTAATAATTTGTTATTTTTCTTTTATTAAAAACATATATGTTGGAAAATGGTCGCTATAACCATTTTGAAACCGGTCGAAAGAGAAGGTTCTTTTTGGGTATCCTTCAAATCTTCCGGTATTATCAAGCAAAAATTTCTTTCTAAAAATATTTGCTTTCCAAAACACATAAGTGCTTTTATCTTTTGAAATTAAGCCTTGAGATACAAATAACATATCAAAGAAACTCCAGGCATCTCGGTATGCTGTTGTTCCAACACCTTTTTTATATGTATTATAAAAGATATTATAAAGTTCACCTTCTTTTAATTTGTTTTTATTTTTATTTGTTCTTAAATGTTTAACAACACTTGTATTGTCAGGATTATCATTAAGGTCTCCCATAACAATAATTTTTGCATTTTTATTAATATTTAAAATTGAATCTACTAAAAAACGAGCTAAATCTCCAGCAGCATTTCTTTTAGGTCTGCTTTGCATTTCTCCACCTCCTCTTGAAGGCCAATGGTTTACAATAATGTTAATTGTATCTTCGTCATAAATTCCTGTTACAACAAGTTGTGATCTTGTTTTGTCTTCTTTGTCAAAATCAAAATTTAAAGCATGGGAACTTGTATGTAAAATCTTAAAATAATCTTTTCTATAAATTAAACCTACATCAACACCACGTTCATCAGGAGATTCATAATGAACAATACCATAATTTGATGCTTTAAGTTTCGGCATTTTTACTAAATCTTCTAAAACCAATCTATTTTCTATTTCCGAAACTCCTAACATATGAGGACCTCCTTTTATATACTCATCGCCAATTTGGGAAATAACTTCTGACATTTTAGTGAGTTTTTTATAATATTTCTCAGTATTCCACACTTTTTTACCATTAGGTAAAAATTCTTCATCGTGAGTATTAGGAGAATCTATGGTATCAAAAAGATTTTCAAGATTATAAAATCCAATACATGCAACTTTATATTGTTTTTTTTGTGCGTTTGCATTCATAAAAAAGAATACAAAAATTAAAAAAAATAAACTTTTCACTTTAAACATTTTATATATTTTTATTAAATTACTATATTATTATTACCTTTGTTGCCCTTAATTATTGAAAATAAAATTCAAATTTAAAAGAAAAAAATTATAAAAAAAATGTAATTATGAGAAGACTTATTTTAATGTTCTTATTTTTTGTTTTTGTATCTAGTATAGTTCATGCACAAAACAAGATATCGGGAATTGTTAAAGACAGAAATACTCAAAAAAATCTTTCGGGTGTTGAAGTTAGGCTTATGAAAACAAATATTAGCACCTTAACTGATGCTAATGGGTATTATGAATTAAATAATATCCCGTCAGGGGCTGTTCAAATTTATTTTTCATTAGCAGGTTATTATTCTTTCATTCAAGTAGTTGAAGATACTGAAAGTACAGATAAAGATATCGGATATTTATATTTAACTTCTTCGGATATAACTATTGACAATGAGCCTACAAGTGAATATTCAAATTCTGACGGGGAAATTATTGTAGATATTGATGACAGTGAATTTATTGAAGGTTATGATGATTTAGATGTTAATGTTTCCGGCGTATTACATGGTTCGAAAGATGTTTTTATGTCAACAGCAGGTTATACATTAGGACCTTTGCGTTTTAGTATCAGAGGTTATGAAAATAAATATTCTGATTTATATATGAACGGAATTCAAACAAATGATATGGAATCCGGGCGTGCTGTTTGGGCATATTGGGGAGGATTAAATGATGCAGTCAGGAACAAAGAGGCGTACAAGGGAATTAGCAATTCAGATATTGGTTTTGGAGGACTTGGTGGTATCACCGGGATTGATACACGAGCTTCTAAAATAAGAACAGGTACTAAATTAACATATTCTTTTACAAACAGAAGTTATAATCATAGAGCAATGTTTATTCATTCAACAGGTATGATGAAGAATGGTCTTGCTATTGCAGTGTCAGGTTCAAGAAGATATGCAAAAGAAGGTTATGTTGAAGGAACTTTTTATGATGCATGGGCTTATTTTATTTCTGTTGAAAAAAAAATAAATGACAAACACAGTATTGGATTTGTAGGTTTTGGTGCACCTTCAAAAAGAGGAGGAAGAAGTGCAACAACACAAGAAGTTTATGATTTAACAAGCACAAGATACAATCCTAATTGGGGATGGCAAGATGGTAAAAAACGAAATGCAAAAGTTGGAGATTCTCATACTCCTTTTGGTATATTAACTCATTATTGGAATATTAATAAATCAAGCAAACTAGAAACTTCTTTTGCCTATTCAAAAGGAAAATACAATAAAACTTCTTTAAATTGGTATAATGCAAATGACCCAAGACCAGACTATTACAGATATCTGCCAAGTTATTATGCAACAAAATATGGTTACCAAGACGGAGATTCCATTTTAAGAAGAAATGAATTTCTTAATGGAGAACGCCAAATAGATTGGAACTTAATGTATCAAACAAATTATAATAGTATTGATACCATTGAAAATGCAGATAATATTTCCGGCAATACATTAATTGGAAAACGTTCTCAGTATATTGTTGAAGACAGAAGAAATGAAAATAATCAATTTTGGATAAGCACTAATTTTAATAAACAAATTAACGAAAACTTAAAAGTTGTTATTGGGGCGCAACATAGAAGATATAAAAGCAGACATTACAAAACACTAGTTGATTTACTTGGGGGAGATTTTATTGTTGATGTTGATAAATATGCCCAAAGAGATTTAGCCGATTTATATGGAGAAGAAGTTGCAGAAAGTGATATAAGACATCCAAATAACATAATAGACGAAATAGGAGAAGTTTTTGGAAATGATTATTACTCAAATGTTAACAAAACACAAGCATGGATAAAAGCACAAATGAACATTGGAAGAATTGATATTTTTGGAGCAATTAACGGATCTAACACTAACTTTTGGAGAACCGGAAATATGCAGAACGGTAAATTCCCAAATAATTCTCTCGGAGATTCTGAAAAATTATCTTTTATAAATTATGGTGCAAAAGCAGGTTTTTCATATAAATTATCAGGCAAACAACACATAAGAGGAAAAGCTACTTATTTTACAAAAGCACCTGATTTCAGGAACTCATTTGTTTCTCCAAGAACAAGAAATCAAGTAATATCCGGTTTAGAAAGTGAAACAATTTATTCAGGAGAGATTGGTTATATAATCCAATCAAATAAATTTAAGGCAACTTTTGATGCCTTCTACACAGAAATTAATAATCAATCAAGTGTGAGAAGTTTTTATTTAGATATATCACACAGTTTTTTAAATTTTGTAATGTCTAATGTTGATAAAACATACCAAGGTATTGAGTTGGGAGCTGAATATACAATAGTTCCGGGACTCTCTGCATACGGCGTTGGTTCATTAGGATATTACAGATGGGCATCAAACCCAAATTTCAATGTATATATTGACAATAGTGCATCTTTAGAACTTGAGAACGAAAAAGCTTTTATTAAAGGAAATTTAGTAGGAGGAACTCCTCAAACTGCTTTTTCTGCCGGAATTAAGTATTTTTCATATAAATACATAATGTTTGGTGTAAATGTTAATTATTTGGATGACAGATATTTGCCTTTTAGTGCATTAACAAGAGCAACTTCTTCATTAGAAGGCTTCTCAGAACAAGACAGGCTAGACCCAAGATTTAAAGAATTTATTCAGCAAGATAAACTTCCTGCATCATTAACATTAGATGCTTTTATTGGAAAATCATTTAGATTTGATTATAAATATTATTTGAACATTAGTTTTAATGTTTCCAATATTTTAAACAACACACAAATAAGAACAGGGGGATACGAACAAGCAAGATTTGTCTATGATTTAGAATCATTAGAAAGATTTCCTCCAAAATATTATTATTACAGCGGTTTACAATATTACCTAAATGTTAGCTTTAGATTTTAAAAAAAATAAAAAATTTATAAAATGAAAAATATTATTAAAATTATAGCTTTTATTTCAATACTTACATTTTTTTTAACTTCATGCGTTAAAGAAAATTTTGAAGACTTGCCTTTACCCACGCATAAAGTGGATTTTGAAGCAAACACTACCATAAAAGATTTAAAAGAGATGTTTGATTTTACTGATGTAATAACAGATGATATCATTATTAAAGGAACAGTAATTTCAGATGATAAATATGGTAATTTTTATAAAAAAATTGTTATTCAAGACAGCACTGGTGGGATTGAAATACAAGTTAATGATTTTGATTTATACAGACTGTTTCCTGTGGGGCAGTTAGTTTATGTAAAATGTAAGAACCTTATAATAGGAGAATACAAAGGTGTAATGCAATTAACTTATGATTCAAATGGAAGTTCAGAAAGATTACCTGCAAATACAGTTAAAAAATATATTTTTAAATCTGACGGAGGTATTCCAATAGTTCCAAAAACTGTAAAAATTCCCGAATTAAATAGTGAGCATATTAATACTTTAATAAAACTTGAAAATGTTGAATTTGACATTTCTGAACTTGCATTAACATATGCAACTCAAAATCAAGATGCAAGCAGAACTCTCACAGATTTTGCTGAAAACACACTAATTGTTAGAACTTCATCTCATGCAGATTTTGCACTTGACACATTGCCAAGTGGAAATGGTGATATAACAGCAATTTTTACTGTATATAATTCAGATAAACAAATAAACATTAGAAATACTAACGAAGTTAATTTAACAAACAACAGAATAGAAAGAGTATATCTATTAAATGAAGATTTTCCCGGAAATCTTGGAGATTTTTCCGCTTATAGTGTAACAGGTTCTCAAAACTGGAACTATAATTCTCAATATGACTGTGCTATTATGAGTGGATATCAGGGAGGAGCACATGAAAATGAAGATTGGCTAATAAGCCCTCAAATTGATTTAAGTACTTCAACGAATGCATTATTAACATTTACTCATGCAGGAAAACTATATGGAAGTTCATGGGATAATGTAAGCCTTCAAATTTCATCTGATTATGATGGAACAAGCAATCCCTCAAATCAAGGAAACTGGACAGAAATAAAAAACTTTGATTATCCAACAAGTTTTACATTTATAAGTTCCGGAGCAATAGATATGACAGATTTTGTTGGAAACTCATCAGTTTACATTGCTTTTAAATATCTTTCAGATAATTCAACTGCCTTAAAATGGGAAATTCAAACAGTTAAAATAATTGCTCAATAAAAAAAACATATAATGAAACACCAACGACAAAGATTTTTACACCCAAAGGCATGACTATAACTCAGCATACATATTACTTGCATAAGAAAGCAAGTGTTCCTATGTGCAGAGCAAAATTATTTATTTAAAAATAAAAATACAAGCAAATTATTAATTTTAATTTATTTTTAAATTTTTAAAAACTTAAAAATTTTAATAAAAATAAAATTTTATTTAAGTTTTGGAGAAATA
>CAMZKV010000078.1 GCA_947311445.1 uncultured Chlorobiota bacterium
AAGAAAAAATAGCTAAATCATTAAAAATTGTAATGCCAAATGATATAACTTCTCAAAAAGCTATAAATCAAATATTTAAATAAAAACGTGGTGCTTGGCTAAAATTATATTTAGCTATATATCAATATGTTGTTACTTTATTCTGTCAAAGTCAAGAGAAAGCCGTTAAACACGCAGGTAAAAGTTTAAAACATATAAAATCTGCATTTGTTCAATCTCAGAGTGTTGTTGTAAAAGATAATGAGGTCTCAGAGTTTCGTGTTAATGTAAAAATCACGTTTGAAGTGAAATAAGTATTTTTTAAACATTAATAAAAACACTTTGGAACAATGTTTTAAAGTGTTTTTTTTAACCCATTTATGTATTGCGATTTAGTTTTGAGTGTTCAAACTATAATAAAATATGAAGTTTTAATACATAAATAGTATTTAACCTAAATATACCCTTTTAACTCTTTCAGAAATTCCTGAAATAATCTCGTATGGAATTGTATTTAGTTTTTTTGCAATATCACTTGCTGGGTTTTCATCTCCAAAAATAATTACTTCATCATCTTCTTTTGCATAAATATGTGAAATGTCAATCATGCACATATCCATGCATACATTTCCTATAATAAAGGACTTTTTTCCATTTATTAAAACCACACCAACTCCATTGCTTAATTGACGGCTCATACCATCTGCATATCCTATTGGAATTATTGCAATTTTGCTGTCTTTCTTTGCTATCCATTTCCTGCCATAACCTACGGATTCCCCTTTCTTAACCTTTTTAATTTGTAAAATTCGAGTTTTTAAAGTACTAACATTCATAAGTTTGGTTGAATTGTTTGCACTAAACCCATAAAGACCTATTCCTATGCGAACCATATTAAAAATTGCATTTGGAAAACGTTCAATTCCTGATGTATTTGCAATATGTTTTATAAAAGTGTATGATAGTTTGTGTTCGAATTTATTACTAATTTCTTTATATTTTTCAATTTGATTTTTTGTAAAACTATCGTGCTCAGCTTCATCGGCGGCTGCTAGATGAGAGAATACAGATTTAACATATATTAAGTCTGTATTTTTAAGAAGAGTTATTAATTCGTCAATCTCAAAGTCGCAAAATCCCAGACGTTTCATCCCCGTATCAATTTTTATATGAATTGGCAGTTTTGTTCCAGAATAATCTTTTAATTTATTTAAAAAAGCATTTAAAATTTTAAAATTATAAATTTCAGGTTCCAAACGATAATCAATTATATTTGAAATACTGTTTTCGTCAGGATTCATTACCATAATTCTTTTTGTAATACCGGCTTTTCTTAATTTCACGCCTTCGTCTGCAAAAGCAACTCCCAAATAATTAACTCCATGATGTTGCAATAATGAAGCAATCTCATGTGTTCCGCTGCCGTACGATAAAGCTTTTACCATAACCATTGTTTTTGTTTCTGGCGAAATTAAAGATTTGTAATAATTAAAATTATGCCTTACCGCCTCTAAATTTATTTCTAAAACAGTTTGATGTTTTTTATGTTCTAATATTTCAGAAATTTTTTCAAATTTGAAACTCCTTGCACCTTTTAAAAGAATAATTTCATTTTTAAATTTTTTTCTTAAATCTTGTTTTAAAAAATCCTCTGTTGTATCGTAAAATTCAGACATTAATATTTTTTCAAATACTTGCTTATGTTTTTTTAAAGATTTTCCTATACCTATAAACTTTTTTATCTTGTTTGTTATAATAAAATTTGAAATAGATTTATATAGCTCCTTGTATGAAGTTCCACTTTGAATAATGTCTGACAAAATAATAGTGGGACTTAATTTTTTTGAAATATTCTTCAACAAATCAATTGCAATTTTAACCGACACAATATCAGAATTGTAGAAATCGTTAACCAAAGTACAATTGTTAATGCCTTTTTTCTGTTCAACTCTCATTTCAATAGGTTCAAGTTGAGAAAATTTTTCTAATATACTTTCTTTTATAAAGTTTTTACATATTAAATATGATATACAAGATATGGAATTTTTTATAGAAGCTTCATCAATAAACGGAATTGAGTATGTATATTTCTTGTCTTTATGGAAGACTGTTATTTCTGAACTATTATCTTTTTTTATTATAGTTTCAACATAAACATCTGAACTTCTATTTTTTAAAGACCATGAAAAAACGTTTTTGTCAGAAAAAATCTCATTTTTCATAAGAATACTTTCAATTTCCCAATAATCAGATGAATATATAAGTGTTTTTGCGTGTGATATCATTTTTAATTTTTCAAAAGCCTTTTCTTTTAAATCTGAAAAGTTTTCTTGATGTGCTTGTCCTAACGATGTAAAAATAACTATATCCGGGCTAATGATATTTTCTAATTTTTCCATTTCTCCAATTTCAGAAATGCCCGCTTCAATAATTCCTAAATCATATTTGTTGTCAAGTAAGCACAAAGACAACGGTACTCCAAGTTGAGAATTGTAACTTTTGGGGCTTCTAACTATTTTAAAATCTTCATGCAACAACTGATATAGCCATTCCTTCACAATTGTTTTACCATTACTTCCAATTATTGAAACAAGCTCAGAATTAAACATATTTCTATGATATTTAGCCAGTTTGTGCAACGCATCAAAAGTATCAGCAACAATAATAAAATTGGCATTTTTAAATTTAGAATAAGTTTTTTTATATTCAGAAATTACAAAATTTAGAATACCTTTTTTTATCAGTGTTTCAATGTATAAATGTCCATCATTCCGAGAACTTTTTAAAGCAAAAAAAATAGTTTTATCCGAAGAAACTAACGTCCTGCTATCAGTAATTATTTCAGAAATAAGTTGTTTAGTGTTGCCAATTACTTTAGCTTTTGTAATTTCGGCAAATTTTAATAAAGAAATTTCAGTCATTATTGTTACTTTTGTTTTTCAAAAATATATAAAAAAAAATAATGTACACTATAAATCAGTTGCAAGAAATAATTTTACAAGAAATTAATAAACTTAATTTTAACGGCAGTCCTACAACCCTCTATGAACCAATCAAATACACGATTGGTGCCGGAGGTAAAAGAATTCGTCCAATACTTGTGCTGGCAGCGTCTAATATTTTTTCTGACGATATTGATGCCTCAATTTCTGTGGCTCTTGCTTTTGAAGTTTTTCATAATTTCACACTTTTACATGATGATATTATGGACAATTCGCCTATACGAAGAAATAAAAAAACTGTTCATGTAAAATGGAATAATAACACAGCAATTCTTTCCGGTGATGCTATGATGATTAAAGCCTATGATTTTTTAAAATCTTTGCCCGCGGACTTATTAAAAGAAATATTCCCTGTTTTTAATGACACCGCACTTAAAGTATGCGAAGGACAACAATATGATATGGATTTTGAAAAACAAGAAAATGTTTCGGAACAGGAATATCTGAATATGATAAAATTAAAAACGTCTGTTCTAATTGCAGCTTCATTAAAAGCTGGTGCAATCTGTGGTGGTGCTTCAAAAAAAGATGCCAATTTACTTTATGATTTTGGAATTAATATTGGATTAGCTTTCCAGTTACAAGACGATTTGTTGGATGTATATGCAGATTCCCAAAAATTTGGTAAGCAATCAGGTAATGATATTATTACAGGAAAAAAAACATTCCTATTAATTAATGCGTTTGAAAAAGCAGATTCTAAAACGTATTTGAAATTAAAAACACTTCTTTCTGATAAAAGTATAAATAATGAAGAAAAGATTAAACAAGCAACTGTTATTTTTAATAATCTTGGAATAAAACATTTAACAGAATTAAATATCAATAAATATCATAAGAAGGCAATAAACTCATTAAATTCTCTTTCTGTAAAAGATGAGAAAAAAGAAATCCTTTTATCGTTTGCAAATTCAATAATGAATCGTAAACACTAATTTTATTAAATAATGAAGAAAAATATATTAATATTCTTAATAGTAATATCAATACTTACATCCTGCAAACAAACAGAAAACCCTTATAAAATTGATGTTTCAGAAATAGATCTTAAAATTAAAATTAAACATTTTGAAAAAGACCTTTTTAAATTTAACATTGATAGTGCAGATATATACATAGATAATTATAGAAAAAAATACAGAGAATTTTTCAAACTCTATAATTATCAAATAATTGAAATGGGCAGCTCGGAAGATCCTTTCTACGGAAAAAATTTGGAAATGTTTGTTAGATATTGGAAAACAGAAGGCTTGTTTGAAGTTTTAGAAAAAGAGTTTGCTAATTTTGATAAAGAAACTGCACCAAAAATTGAAACAGCATTTAAACACTATAAATATTATTTCCCCGAAAACTATATTCCTGAACTATATACATATTTTTCTTCATTTGGGTTTTCTGTAGTTACACTAGATAGTGTTATGGGTGTAGGAATAGATAAATATATGGGAAAACAAAATTTTTATTTATACGATAAAGTTGGTTTCAGCCAATATCAAAAACGCAGAATGATTAAAGAAATGATTCCTGTTGATATAATGCGTTCAATAGGAGAGTCTGATTTTCCATACAATTCTGAAAACGCAGATAATTTATTAAACAATATAATATATGAAGGAAAAATGCAATATTACTTAAACTGTATGCTTCCCGAAACATCTGACACCCTGAAATGGCGATATACCAAAAAACAATTATTGTGGGCAACAAAACATGAAGGTAAAATTTGGAACTATATTGCGGAGAAAAAAATACTCTTTTCAACAGATAAAACTGAAATTAGAAAATTTACAGGAGATGGACCATATACCGCAATTTTTACTGATGTTTCAGCCCCTCGTGCAGGTGCTTTTGTTGGGTTTAAGATTGTTGAAAACTATATGATAAACAATAAGCAAATTACATTAAATGCCCTAATGGAAGAAAAAGATGCAAGGAAAATTTTATCAGGGGCAAAATATAATCCTTAAAACGTTACTTTCTTATATTTTAGGTTCTACTGTTAAGGGTAATTGTTTATTCAATATTCTAAAAATGTTATTAAATTATACAAAGTATAATTTTATAATAATATAATGCTTTTGTATGACGTGCTAAGCAGATGGATATAAGATACTTATTGTTCAAGATTACCATGTCTGTTTTTTTAGTATTGAATATTTACAACTATATAATTGTATAATTTAAAACGACTTAATAAATATTATTATATTAAATTTTAATTTTTAATTTTTACAATAAACTAGTGGGAAAAGCATTTTTTATAAATCATCCTAAGAAAACATGTTGTTAAATATATTAAAAAGTTTAAAACAATTCTAAATAAGGCTACTTCTTGTTGATTAACAAAGACTTACATCTCATCTTTAAATGTAAACATATCTATATTTGCAAACGTATGTTTTATAATATATTTTAAAAAAGAAAATAAGAATAATTTTGGGCAAATATTTTTGTGAGATATATCATTTAAAAATTTGACAAAGAACAAAGAATTAGATATGAAAACTACAACAAGACGAGATTTTATAAAGATTTCTTCAATGGGAGTTGGAGGATTAGTTGTTGCAACAACACCAATTCTAAATTGGGTTCCTGGTTTTTTAAAAGAAGATTCTGAAATACCCGATGATTCAAAAT
>CAMZKV010000079.1 GCA_947311445.1 uncultured Chlorobiota bacterium
CTTGTAAGTTTTTTTTTGTTGTAACCGGAATTTTTTGTAAATCTTCAAGTTTATTTATTTCAGAAACTTTTATATTATTTTTAGCAAATAGTTTTTTATAAAATATTGATTTTTCTGAAAGATATGTTAAAGTTTCTTTTAGTTTTTTTTCTTGAAATTCTTTGATTTTATCTTTGGACTGTTTTTCTATATCGGGTAACATATTTCTTTTTTTGCAAAAATATTATTTTTTTGTTGTTTTATGAAGTATCTATAACAAAAACACAATGCAAACACAAACTTTATTAAAAGTTTTATTTACTCTGAATAGTGTAACGATATGAGGCATTACGATAACATTAATTTTTAATTTTTACATTTTTCAGTTTCATTATTCTTAAAAATTAAGGTTTCAATTATTAAATGTCATAAATTGTATTGAAAAAAAATATGAGTTTGACCTTAACAAAAACAATTTACATAACAAAAGTTTGTATAAGTAATGTGTTTATAGTTCTTTTTATTTTATATTTGACACAAAATATATGGTGTTTTGTGTGAAGAGCTTAAAATAAAAGCACCTTTTATTGGAATAAAAAATGGTATTAAAAATAATGATTTTTAAAAAAAACTTTATACTTTAATTAAAAAAAAAATTCAATTTTCAATTAAAAAACAAGTTGTAAAAAACAAACTCGAGAAACTTAACATTTACTTTTTAATATTTAAAATTCCGTTTTTAATCCTTTTTAATGTTTCTTCTTTCCCTATTGTAGAAATAATATCAAAAATATGAGGACCTCCACCTGTTCCTGTAAGTAGTAACCTCAAAGGGTTTAGAACTTTTCCAAAACTCAATTCATTTTCAGTAATAAATTTTTTAATAATTTGTTCTGTATGTTCACTTGAGAATTTGTCTTCTCTAATACCACTTAAAATATCATGTATTTTAAACATTATTTCAGGAGTATCTTCTTTCCACTGTTTTTTTACAATTTTAGAATTATATTCAGTAGGGGTTTCAAAAAAGAAAGAAGACATTTTCCAGAAATCCGTTAAAAGAACCATTCTTTCTTTCATAAAACCAATTACTTTTTCAAGATATAAATTATCAGTTTCAGCACATTTATCTTTTAATTGAGGACAAAGAATTTTTGTTAAATTTTCACTTTTAGTATTTTTAAGATATTGTTGATTGTACCATTTAGCCTTTTCCGGAGAAAATTTTGCACCTCCTTTTTGCACTTTTTCAAGTTCAAATTTTTCTATTAATTCAGTCATAGTAAAAATTTCTTCTTCGTTCCCCGGATTCCATCCTAAAAATGCAATTAAATTAACAAATGCATCAGGCAAATACCCATTTTCTCTATATCCTGTCGAAATTTCATTTGTTTTAGGGTCTTTCCATTCTAATGGAAAAACCGGAAAGCCTAACTTATCTCCATCTCTTTTGCTAAGTTTTCCTTTTCCGTTTGGTTTTAAAATTAATGGTAGGTGTGCAAACTTAGGCATTTCATCTTCCCAACCAAAACTTCTGTAAAGTAATACATGCAGAGGTAAAGATGGCAACCATTCTTCTCCTCTGATAACGTGAGATATATTCATTAAATAATCATCCACAATATTTGCAAGATGATAGGTTGGTAAACCATCAGATTTGAATAAAACTTTATCATCAAGTTGCGAAGTGTTTACTTGAACATCTCCTCTTATAATATCTTTAACAAATAAATTTTCATTTTCAGGAATATTAAATCTAACAACATAGGAGTCTCCTGCTTTAATTTTTTTATTAACTTCTTCTTTTGTCAAAGTGAAAGAGTTTTTCATCTCTCCTCTTGTCTGGGAATTATATTGCCGAACTGATGAGCCGGATTTCACTAGTCTTTCTCTCATTTCATTAAGCTCTTCGGCTGTATCAAAAGCATAATAGGCTGTTCCGTTATCAAGAAGTATCTGAATATGCTTTTTATATATTTCTTTACGTTCTGATTGTTTGTAAGGACCATATTTTCCGCCTTCATTAATGCCTTCATCAATTTTAATTCCGCACCATTCAAGAGATTTCATTATATATTCTTCGGCACCTTCAACATATCTTGCTTGGTCTGTATCTTCAATTCTTAAAAGGAAGTCTCCTTTATGTTTTTTTGCGAATAGATAGTTAAAAAGCGCGGTTCTTACTCCGCCAATATGTAGGGGCCCGGTTGGGCTTGGTGCAAAACGCACTCTTATTTTTTGCATCTTATTTTTTTTAATTCACTACAAAAGTAAGGCAATATTATAAGATTTGCAAAAGGAAATTAAGGGTTTCTTTATTTTTCTACGAACAAATGCTAAACAAACGTAAAAGAGTATACGAAATATGTTTTACAACACTGTTCAAAACGCAAAAGTAAGTTTTGGTATTAGTTTTGCTTTTTGAGAATTTTAACATTAAAAGCATTGACTCTTGTTATCGTACCTTAAATCTGCAAACTAATAAAATTTTAAAAAAAATCTTTTTGAGTTTTTCTTTCCTAATTTTTAAACTTGATTTTGTTTTGAATACGTTTGATTTTTTTTATTTCAATATGAATTTAAAATAATTTCTAAACAGTTAAAAAAAATACTTTTATTTGCTCTTATATAATAATTGACTATTTTCATCAATAACATCAACAATTTCTTTGCTGTAATAACCGGCATCCATTCTTGAACGATATATTTTTATTTTTTGCTCAGATAATAAATTATATGCTCTTTGTAATGTTTCTGCTTGTTTGAATTTTACATTTGCATTACCATCTCTATTTTCAACGTAAACGATATTATTGCCAATACTTGCTATTCTGGGAAAATATCCTTTGTTTTTTTTTATAAGTACGCTTGGCGTCATAGTTATTATTGGATACTATTTGATTGTCTTAATCAAAATCAAAATAGTTGTTTGGTTTTAATTGTTTTGTTAATATTAATAATTTAATATTCAACCTATTGAGAGCTTTGTTTAGATTGAAATTGCAAGACAAATTACTGGTAGATTTATAAATTTTATTGGGGGTGTTAGTTCGCTAAGACCTCTTAAAATGGTATCGGGGCTTGGCACTTTATTATTAGGTATTTCTTTTAAATGACTGCCCAAATGTGTGCTTATATCTTCATTAACATCTCCGCCACTTAAAAAAAAGTTTGTTAAATTTATAATAATATCACTGTAAGAAAAACCTTTAAATGTAACCCTTTTACCCAACTCATTATCAATTAGTTCGCTTAATCCAATTTGATTAAATTTATAATTTACAAAAGAAATTATTCCAAAAGGACTTACTGTTTTCAAATATTTTTGTAATTTCACGCCTGTAATGTTTATTTTTTTTCAGCAAGAAAAACATTTACAAATAAAACCCTTGCTATACTTTTATTAACAAGAGTTTACATTATTTTTCTGAAAAAGCATTGCGGATTAAAGGTTTTACACACCCGAACAATATTTTATTAACTCTTTAAATTATTTTAATATGAAAAAATTCAACTTTTTATTTTTTTTTATTGGTTTCGCATTGGTTTCTGTGAAAGCACAAACTTTTGAAGATTTCAATGCTTCATTTCCTGATTTGACTTTTTCAGTAACTGCATTTGGCGACTTTGATGGAGATGCGGATCTTGACCTTTACCTTTCAGGCTTTGACGGATCTAATGTCGTAGGAGGGTTATATGTTTATGAGTCTGGGGTGTATACTTTATCTTCAACTGCAAACATTCCTGCTGTATATATGGGGTCGGCAGACTGGGGAGATGTTGATGGAGATGGAGACTTAGACATTGTTGTTATGGGTTCAGACGCTTCTTATACAGACATAACAGAGGTGTACAAAAACAACGGAGATGGAACTTTTACAAGTTTAAATACAGGAATAGCTCCCGCAGAACAAGGTGAAGTTACTTTTGCACATATTAATAACGATGCCTTCTTAGATATTAGTCTTTCAGGAATAGGAGCATCAGATAGAATTACAAAATTGTATAGTAACGATGGGTCTGGTGTTTTTACAGAAGTAACAAGCGTTACTTTACCAGGCATGAATCTAGGAAGAATTAAATGGGCAGATTACGATAATGATTCTGATTATGATTTTGTTCTTTCAGGGTATAATGATGAGGATGGAGGAACAAATACATTTTATACAGAGATATACACAAATAATGGAGATGGCACTTTTTCTGTTTCGGGAATAACACTACACCAAGGTTGGTTAGGAGATACAGAGTGGGGAGATTATAACGGAGATGGATATATTGATTTAGTAATTTCAGGTACTGGTGGAGACGGAACAGAAAGATTTACACTTTTATATAAAAACAACGGAGCAGGTGGTTTCACCGAAATAGACCCCGGTTTTCCTGGTGTTTCTCATAGCGGTCTAGAATGGGGCGATTTTGATGGAGATGGAGATTTAGATTTATTTATTGTAGGAGAAACAACAGCACCTGGTGATGGAAATAGTGTTTCTAAGATATATAATAATGAAGGAGAAGATGTTTTTACAGAAAGTTCTGTAAATAATTTAAGTTTTTCATATTACGGTGATGCTGATAGCGGCGATTTTGACGGAGATGGAAAAATAGACATAGTTATTTCAGGATATTCTAGTGCTAGTTTTGGATCAAGCAGTTCTACTTTATATAAAAACATAACACCTGTATCAATTTTCTTTATTGAAAAAAACATTTCAATATCACCAATACCTGCAAAAAACTTCATTAAAATTGAAAGCGAGAGTAATCTTAATTTAGTAGAGATTTTTAATATAGCAGGGAAACTTGTTTTGGCAGAAAAGCAAAATCTAAAAAGTGTTGTAATAAATATAAAATCACTTAAATCTGGTATGTATTTTGTTAAAACATATACAAATAAAGGAAATAACACAAAAAAGATAATTATTAAATAACTCAACAGTTTCAAAAATAAAAAATAAATTAAGCCGTTTTCTGAAATATGAAAACGGTTTTTTATATTTTTGCTAAAATTTAAAAAACAATTATAAAAAAAAGATAACTATGGCAGTATTAGAAGTAACAGATGCAAATTTTGACGAGATTGTATTAAAATCAGAACTTCCGGTGATGGTTGATTTATGGGCAGTATGGTGTGGTCCTTGTAAAATGATACATCCTATCCTTGAAGAACTTTCAGAAGAATATGAAGGAAAAGCATTAATGGTAAAATTAGATGTAGATAATAACAGAAAAACATCCATGAAATATGGTATTAGGAATATCCCTACTGTACTTTTCATAAAAAATGGAGAAGTTGTTGACAAACAAGTTGGAGCTGTTCCAAAAAAGAAGTTTATTGAGAAATTAGAACCTATTTTATAATTTAAATTTGATACAAACCAAAACTTTTCCAAAGACATAAAACTTTGGAAAAGTTTTAAAAGCTTACACAAACAAGTAATTGAAAAACATAGATAACATAAGTGAACTAAAACAATTTGAAAACCTAGAACTACTTGCAAAACAAGTCGTTGAAGGTTTTATTACAGGTTTGCACAAAAGTCCTTTTCACGGTTTTTCTGTTGAATTTGCAGAGCATAGATTATATAATAAAGGCGAATCAGTAAGAAATATTGACTGGAAACTTTATGGCAAAACAGATAAACTTTTCGTAAAACGCTACGAAGAAGAGACAAACCTAAGAAGTAGAATTATTATTGACACTTCATCTTCAATGTTGTTTCCTTATAAAGACAAAAAGCTACAATCTAAATTAATGTTTTCTATCTATAGTGCTGCTGCACTAATTCATTTACTCAGAAAACAAAGAGATGCTGTTGGTTTAACTTTTTTTTCAGATGTAATTGAACTTCATACCCAAACAAAAATGTCTTCTGTCCACTCGCGTTTATTATATTCTAAACTAAATGATTTAGCTTTTAATGAAACTCCGCTAAATAAAAACAGTAAACCCGCAGAATTACTGCATTCAATTTCTGACAAAATACACAAACGTTCACTTGTAATTATATTTAGTGACATGTTCAGTTCTGAAAACCCAGAAAAACTTTTTGGAGCATTGCAACATTTAAAACACAGCAAACATGATGTTATCCTTTTTCATGTTACCGACAAAGAACATGAAAGTGAATTTAAGTATCAAAATCGTCCATACAAATTTATAGATATGGAAACCGGCGAAACTTTAAAACTTAACCCAAATGAAATTAGAAATTATTATAAAAAAACATCCGGAGAATATAATAATAATTTGAAACTAAAATGTGGACAATATAAAATTGATTTTGTTCAGGCAGATGTAAAATCTGATTTTAAAGAAATTCTTGTTCCTTTTTTATTGAAGAGAAAAAAATTGCACTAATTTTCTATTTTTTCAAAATTCCATTCTTATACATATATCACTTTTTATCCCATTTTTTTGCATTTAATCACAATTTAGGGCAACTTGTAACATATATTTATATTTATATTAGTTATATATTCATTTTTGCAAGTGAGTTTGTTATTTTGTTTTACTTTGAACAAAACATTGTAAGGCATCTCCTAAGAACTCAAAAGAAACTATTTTATTAATGATAAAAATACAAATTACATGAAGGCAAATTTTTTAATATTAGTACTCTTATTATTTACTTTTTCAAGTTTTTCACAAAAAGAATCTTATACACAGACAATAAGAGGAAAGATTGTTGATACAGACACCGAAATTCCGATTGCAGGTGTTGTTGTTATAGTAGAAGATATAGAAGGTTTTGTTGTAACATCAGAATCCGATGGGGAATTTAGAATAGAAGGCGTTCCTGTTGGTAAACACACAATTAAAGTAATATTGCTTGGATATAAACCAGCAATTTTATCCAATATTAATGTTAATTCAGGTAAAGAAACATATGTGAACATAAGTCTTGAAATGGACGCTATTGAAACAGAAGAAGTTATAATTATGGGGAGTAGGGGAAAAAATAGTACTCAAAATGAAATGGCAGTTGTAAGTGCACGTTCATTTTCTGTTGACGAGACCGAAAGATATGCAGGAAGTTTGGGAGATCCTTCAAGAATGGCAGCAAATTTTGCAGGTGTTATGTCTGTAAGCGACGAAAGAAATGATATTATCATAAGAGGAAATGCACCAACAGGTTTACTGTGGAGATTAGACGGTGTAAACATACCAAACCCAAATCATTTTGGAGCTTTGGGAACTACAGGCGGACCGGTAAGTATGTTAAATAATAATTTACTTACTAATTCAGACTTTTTTACCGGAGCTTTTCCAGCTGAATATGGAAATGCAGTTTCAGGAGTTTTTGATTTGAGAATGCGTAATGGAAATAATGAAAAAAGAGAGTATGTTTTCCAAGTAGGTTTTAACGGTTTTGAACTTGGAGCAGAGGGTCCTTTTTCAAAAAAGACTAAGGCTTCATATTTAGTAAATTTCAGATATTCAACTATGGAAGTTATGGACAAACTTGGACTGAATACTTCAACAGGAGCTTCTGTTCCACAGTATAAAGATTTATCATTCAAACTTAATTTTCCTTTAAAAAAAGGGAGAATTTCGTTATTCGGGATAGGAGGAAAAAGCTATATTGAACTTTTAGATAAAGGTGAGAATGAAGGTAGCTACGGGCTAACAGGAACAAATACTTATTTTGGTTCAGATATGGGAGTTTCCGGACTTACTCATGTGCATTTCATTAATGATAACACCAAACTACAAAACAGTATTTCATATTCAGTATCTCAATCACACACAACACTAGATTCAATAAGGGACGACAAAAGCACTTACCTTTTTTACCACAACTTTTTTAATGAATCAAAACTTGGATATGCTTTAAGTTTAAAAAACAGATTCAACAGAAAAAGCAGTTTGTCATCGGGTATTAATATTGATTATTTTATGCTAAATTATATTGACAGCGCAAAGAGAGATATAATATTACCTTCAAATCCAAGCAGTGAATACAGAACTATAACAGACTATAAAGGTTCATTTGCTCTTTTTCAGGCATTTACACAGTGGAAATATAAGTTTACTAATAAATTAAGCTTATATACAGGATTACATTTTCAAATCGCAAGCCTAAATACAGATTATGCTCTTGAACCAAGAATTGCATTACAATGGAATATTGCGAAGAAACATTCTTTAAATATTGGCATAGGAATGCACTCAATGTTACAGCCACATTCAGTTTATTTTATTGAGACTGAATTAGAAGACGGATCACACATAGAAACAAATAATGATGTTGGTTTTACTAAAAGTGACCAAATTGTTTTGTCATATAATCATTATCCAACTAAAGATTTTAGAGTAAAAATAGAAACATATTATCAAAACATAAGAAATATTCCTGTTAGTAAGCAACTAAAATGGTATGCAACAGTTAATGATGGAGCATATTTTGCATTGCCTTCTGTTGACAGTTTAGTTAACAAGGGGACAGGGAAAAATTATGGAATAGAACTTACAATTGAGAAATTTTTAAGTGAAAATTATTATTTTTTATTAACAAGTTCATTATACGAATCAAAATATACAGCCTTTGATTGTGTTGAAAGGAACACAGCATTTAACGGAAACTTTGTTGTGAATGGATTGTTTGGTTATGATTTTAAAATAGGAAACAATAACACATTAGGCCTAAATTTAAGAGGTGTTTATGCCGGAGGAAAAAGAATTATGCCTATTGATTTAGAAAAATCAATTAATGAAAATAAAACAGTATTTTCTGAAACAGACATTTTTAAGGAGAGATATGATGATTATATTAAAGCAGATTTTAGAATTAGTTTTAAACTAAACCGAAAAAAAACTACTCATGAATGGGCATTAGATTTATCTAATATTACAAACAATAAAAATGTATTTCAAGAATCATATAATCCAAATAAAAAAGAAATTCAAACAGATTATCAAACAGGATTTTCTCCAATGTTTTTATATAGATTTAGGTTTTAAACTAAAATCTTGAACTAGACATATAAATTACTTGACAACCAACGCGTTTACTCGTTGGTTTTAGAATTTTCTTAAGGATAAATATTAAGTTTTAAAAATCAGCTATAACTACAACAGGGCAATGATCAGAATGTTTTACATTTTGTAAAATTGAAGCTCCGGTAATTTTATCTTCAAATTCCTTGCTTACCATATGATAATCAATCCGCCAACCTTTATTATTGTTTCTTGCATTTGCTCTGTAACTCCACCAACTATATTGATGTTCCTCTTGGTTAAATTTCCTAAAACTATCAACAAAACCATCATCAACAAAAGATTGAAACCAATCACGTTCTTCGGGTAAAAACCCTGAAGTTTTTTCTTGTTTTTTAGGATTATGTATATCAATCCAAAGCCTACAAATATTATAATCTCCGGATATTATCAATTTTTGGCGAGTTTTTTTTAATTCATTAATATAATTTTGAAAATCTTTAAGCCATTGCATTTTAAATGCTTGTCTCAAATCTCCACTTGATCCGGAAGGATGATAAACACTAATTACAGAAACATCTCCAAAATCGGCTCTGATAAAACGTCCTTCAAAATCGTACTTTTCAATACTCATTCCGTATTCTACATGGTCAGGTTTTATTTTTGACATAATCCCTACCCCACTATAACCTTTTTTTTGAGCAGAAAACCAATAGGATTTATATCCTAATGTTTCAAAAAGTAAGGAATCTATTTGCTCAGGTTGTGCCTTTGTTTCTTGGATACAAACAATATCCGGTTTTTCTTCTTTTAGCCAAGCATAAAAATCTTTTTTTATTGCGGCTCTTATTCCGTTAACGTTATATGAGATAATTTTTTTCACAAAATAAATATTTTAGTTTATAAATTGGTTATAGTGTTATTTTAGTGAGTAATTGTTTATTCAATATTCAAAAACTGTTTATTTATAAATTATTCAATGATACAATGTGTAATTATTCAATGATATAATATTTTTAATTTTTATATGAAATTTGTGGCAGAACCTACAAATTAACATCAATTAATCCTTCCGGCAGATTAAATACAATTTCTCTTTTTACAACATCTTTTTTTACAATAAATTGATTATTAAGAGGAATTAATATTTCGGAATTTGTTTTAGACTCAATTTCAATAATTGGATTTGAAGGAATATTAAGGTAGTTTTTTACTTTTCCAATAAATTTTTTATTATTATAAACATCATAACCAACAATAGTGTCAGTAAATGAGATATTTTCTAATGCTATTTTTTCTCTATTAATAAAAACTGAACATCTCAAAAGCTCTTTTACTTCTTCATCAGAATTTACATTTTTGAATTTTACAATAACACTTGATTTTTTAAAAGATTTGGGTGTCTCAGAAAAGAAAAACGGAACCTTTATTCCATCAATTTTCAGGAATAACAGTTCCGTTTTTTTTAAACTTTCAAACTTTACAGAAAGATTTATTACTATCTCACCTTTATATCCGTGAGCTTTAATAATTTCACCGATTTTGATTAAATCAAGTTCGGAAATAGGAATCATAGATTAGTCCTCTTTTTTCTCTTCAGTTTTCACTTCTTCTTTCTTCTCTTCAGATTTTTCTTCTGTTTTGGATTCTTCAGCTTTAAGCTCTTCTTTCTCTTCAGTTTTCACTTCTTCAGCTTTAACTTCCTCAGTTTCTTCTTCGTCTTCTCCTTCAACAGCATTTTCTTTTGCTTCTTCGGCAACAGCTTTAGCTTTTTTTGCAGAAATTTCTTCGGCTCTCGCTTTGTTTACTTCCTCTTCAACTTTTAACATATCTTCCTTCTCTTTTTTCTCTCCGGCTTTAAGCTGATCAGCTTTTGCTTGAATTTTTTGCTCTTTATCTTTCAACCAAGCATCAAATTTCTTGTTAGCTTCTTCTTCCGTTAAAGCACCTTTAACAACTCCTTTCAACAAGTGTCTTTTATACATAACTCCTTTGTAGGAAAGTATTGCTCTACAAGTGTCAGTAGGAACTGCTCCGTTTTGAAGCCAATTTAAGGCTTTATCAAAATCTAGATCAATAGTTGCAGGATCGGTATTCGGATTATACGAACCGATTCTTTCAATGTACCTACCGTCTCGCGGTGCCCTGCTGTCTGCTGCGACAATGTAATAGAACGCTCGTCTTTTACGACCGTGTCTAGCTAGTCTGATCTTTACAGGCATAATTAAATTTTTAGTTTATTAAAAAATGACTGCAAAGATAGATTTTATTTCTTACTGAACAAAAGTTATATTTAATTTTATTTACCATTTTAAAAAGAGAGAGCTAAAGTACAAATTGCTCTCTCTTAATTAATGTTTTTTCTTCTATTCGGTTATATGTTTTGATAAATACATATGAAATTGCAATAATCCCATTTGATAGTCAGATAAAGCAGAATACCATATTTGTTGTTCTTGTTGAGTTTTAAGATTTGACATTTGTTTATTAAATCCAAATTTTTCTTCTATTAAACTGAATGCTTTTAAAGTATATTTATCAGCTAATTCTTTTTGATTATTTGAATATAAGACTTTTAATGCTTCTTGATATACTGCACCCAAACGTCCAATATCATCTTGCATTCCCATAAGTTCTTCGTTTTCTAACGACATATAATAATCCAAATCTCCTTGTAAATTATTAATTGTTGTAGTTATTAGTTCAACACCTTTTTTATCTTTTTTTATTTTAAAATATAAATCGGCAAATAATAAATCATAGTAATTAAAAGGTACAATTTCATTATCAAACAAACTCATACATTTATCAATTACTTTTTCAGCTTTTTCAAATTTATTTTCATCTGCTAATTGATCTGCAAGTGCTAAAAATGCTGTTTTAAAATTCATAACAAAGCGTCGGTTATTTTCATCAAAATATATCTTTTTTGATTTATCTTCAAGCCCACCCCATTTGAATTTATTCATAATTTTATCATACAAAACATCACTGTTTACTCTTCCGTCTGAACCAAATCTTTGGCTTTTATTTTTAATTGGGACAAGTTTATATGCTAATCCATCATCCTGAAAATAGCTTTCAAGGTTCATATATTGACTATTTCCAACAGTTGTTGCAAAATAAATAGGTCTTTCCCAATTATTTGTTGCAAGCATATCTAGAACCATCATTGTATTTTTAGAAATATGTTGTTGGCGAATATCCCACTCAATTAAATCTACAATTTTGTTAGAATCGCTTTGCTGAACAATCCCATTTTTTAAAACTTTTTCTTTATCTACTTCCATATTAAATTTGGTAGTAGGAAGGTAATTTACATAATCTCCATTTTGAAGAGGAGCTTTATATATCTTATCTTCTTGTGCAATATGGTTAATTATTGTTTTCAGTGGAACAGAAGAATTTGAAATATCACTTATTAAAACTTCTAAGTTAGCATTTAAACTTTTTAAATTTTCCAGATTAAAAAATAAATTATTATTCTCCCTAAATTTATCTTCATTTAGTTTTTGAGCAAATCCATAAAACTGAATAGGATCAATTTTGCTATATCCCTTTAATAAAGATTCATATTCTTTTGGAAATTTTTCTTTAAAATTAGATTTTGAAAGAAATTTAAAATACTGTTCAAATATATTTTTATATCTTTTTTCAAATTTTGTTTTATTGGATTTATATCTTTCTTGCAAATAAATTCCCGGGTTATCCATTTTATATAACACATCTCTTTTTCCTATTTCATACTGTTCAGAAGTTAAAGTAAATTTAATAGGTGGCGAATCGTATGCGCGTTTTGTCATTTGATCTGTGTACCAATCTGTATTAAAATAACTGAGATTTATAACTCTAACATCTGTTCTGTACCCTTCTACTTCCTGAACGTACCAAAGAGGGAAAGTATCATTGTCTCCGTTAGTGAATATTATTGCGTTTTTATCACAAGAATTCAAATAGTTTTTTGCATAATCAGTTGCAGTATATCGGTTTGATCTGTCATGGTCGTCCCAATTTTGCTGAGCCATTAGAATTGGAACTCCAATAGTTAATGCAACAGCAATTATTCCGCTTGTTGTTCCAGGCATTTTTTTCTGTAATAAATTATAAATAAACGCTACTCCAAATCCGACAAACATAGAAAAAACATAGAAAGAACCAGCATATGCATAATCCCTTTCTCTTGGTTGAAATGGTGGTTGATTAAGGTATATTACAATTGCTATTCCCGTAAAGAAAAAGAACATTAATACAACCCAAAAATATTGTTTGCCTATTTTTCCTTTAGTGTACATAAAAATCATTCCAAGAATTCCAAGTATGAAAGGTAATAAGAAATAAACATTATGACCTTTATTTCTTTTCATTTCTTCAGTAATCTTACTTTGATTTCCTAATCTCATTTCGTCAAGAAAACTTATTCCTGTAATCCAATTTCCGTTTTTAACATTAGCATAACCATGATTACTTTTTCCATGTCCTTGTATATCATTTTGTCTTCCGGAAAAATTCCACATAAAGTAACGGAAATACATATAATTAAGCTGATAATTAAAGAAATAGCTCAAATTTTCTCCAAATGTTGGTAGCCTTTTTGGTTTATAATGATCGTATTGAATTTCTCCAAAACGATTTCTTACCGGCTCATTTGTTTCAGGATTTGTTTTGGCATAATAATAATCTCCTTCTGAATTTCCTGTCCAATTAATATATCCTTTTATATGATCAGGGGAACTTTGGTCGCTATATAATCTTGGAAAAATAGCTTTATCTTTACTTAAAAAATTCCTTTTAGATTTGTAGTCAACAACTTTATAGACATCTTTTCCATTCTCATCTTTTTTATCATAATAAATTTCTTTTACATGAGGATATGGATTTTGCGGGTCTAATTCTGAGTTAAAATATTGTCCATATATTAAAGGTCTTTCTCCATATTGCTCACGATTTAAATAACCTAATAATGAGAATACATCATCGGGTTTATTTTGGTTCATTGGAGTATCGGCAATTGAGCGAATAAGTATTAGAGCAAAAGAAGAATATCCTATTAAAATTACTGCAAACATTGTAAACACAGTATTCCATAATATTTTTTTCTTTTTAAATGTATAATAAATACCAAATATTACACCTCCAAATAAAAGAATGAAGTAAAATAAAAGTCCTGAATAAAATGGCAATCCAAAATAATTTGTAAATAAAAGCTCAAATTTTGAACCTACAACAAATAATCCTTGCACTATTCCATACATAATGAAAAGTAACATAATAACAGATATAAGTGCTGCATATATTACCCCTTTTTTGCTAACTTCATATTTTTTAAAATAATAAATGAAAACTATTGCAGGAATTGCTAATAAATTAAGTAAGTGAACTCCTATTGAAAGTCCCATTAAATATGCAATTAATACCAACCAACGGTTTGAAAATTTTTCTTCTGCAACACTTTCCCATTTTAAAATAGCCCAAAAAACAATTGCCGTAAAGAATGAAGACATTGCATAAACTTCGCCTTCAACTGCTGAAAACCAAAAACTATCTGAAAAGGTATAAACTAATGCTCCTAAAACACCACTTCCAATAATTGCAATTAATTGACCTTGTGTTAGTTCCTTTGTTTTTAAAATTATTCGTTTTGCAATATGTGTTATACTCCAATACAAAAACAAAATTGTAAATGCACTTGCAAGAGCAGATAATATATTAATAGTTTTAGCAACAAGAGCAGGATTTCCGAAAGAAAACAAAGTAAAGAATCTTCCAATAATCATAAAAAACGGAGCCCCCGGCGGATGTCCTACTTCCAATTTATAAGCAGACGTTATAAACTCTCCGCAGTCCCAAAAACTTGCGGTTGGTTCAATTGTTAAAAAATAAGTTATTGCTGCAATTGCAAAAACTACCCAACCAGTAATGTTATTAATAAAGTTATACTTTTTCATCTTTGATTTTTCAATTTTACATTTTTAAAAAACACAGCGAAATTAAGATATTAATTTTTAAAATAGAAGATTTGTTAAAAAAACAATCCGTTTTCAAATACCTTTAAGTTTATAATAAATTAAACATTCAGAAATAACAATCTCTATAATATCCAATAAAATAAAATCAATCAATATTTTTTCGGCATAATCTTTATCAATATTTGCAAGTTTTCTAAATTTTGAAAAAGTTATTTGTTCATTGTCAGATAAATACTTTAAAATGAAATTTTCAGCTTCATTGTAATGAATTTTTACACCGACTTCTTCTTTCTCTTGGTTCCAAACTTTTAAAAGAAGTCCGTTTGCAAGCAGATTTTGATCTTTTACTCTCACAAAGGCTTTCATATTTCCTTTTTCGTCAGGTGCAGTATGAGGACGGTTTTTACTTTTCTTAATGATTACTTCTAAAACCTGTTTACCTTCAATCTGATGTTTTACAGTCTCAAATTTAACTTTTGGTTGTGTATATAATTCAGATGCTGCCTCAATCATATAATATTCTTCTTCACTTCTTACGCCGGCTATTTTGCCGTTATCTTTAACACCGATTAATAATGTTCCGCCTTTTGTATTTGCAAATGCAGAAAGAGAACGAGCAATTTTTTTGGAATCGTTTACAGCAAATTTAAAATCCAATCGAAGATGTTCTCCTTCTTCAATAAGTTTTATGATGGGATGTTTTTGCATAATAATTTTACAGAAAATCATTCGTTGTAAATCTGTGAGCTATGTGTGAAAAGAATTAATTTTCAAAAAGTAATTCAGAAAGTTCATCCATAACTTCCCCAGCCTTTCCTTGTAAAAAAATATCAGTAATACTCTCAGTATATGCAGTTCTTTGGGGATTTATTTCAATGATAACAGCTCCGTTCTGTTTCGCCTTTACAGGAATGGAAGCAGCAGGTTGAACTAAACCGGTAACACCTATAAGTATGAAAACATCTGCTTTGTCAGCTTCTGCAAAAGAATTTTTATAAGCATCTTGCGGAATTCCTTCTCCAAAAAATATAAAATCAGGTTTTAGTAATCCTCCGCAAGAATCACATTTCGGTGGCAATTTATTCAAATCAATTTGTTCAACTTTGTATTTTTTTGCACATTTTGTACAGAGCAATACTTTTGAATTTCCATGAAACTCAAAGACAGTTTTATTACCAGCTTCGTAATGTAAATTGTCAATATTTTGGGTAATAATTGCTTTCAGATTTCCCTTTTTTTCCATCTTAGCAAGAGCTAAATGGGCAGGATTTGGCTTTGCCTTCCCAAAATATTCATAAAATATTTCTCGAATAACATTCCATGCATCTTTTGGGTTTTCGTGAAAATAATTTAATTCAAGAACCTTTGTATCATACTTAGTCCACAAGCCGTCTTTACCTCTGTATGACGGAATACCGCTTTCAACTGAAATTCCAGCACCGGTAAATGCAGTTATATGTTTTGCATTTAAAATTGTATTCGTAGATTTTTTAAGGTTTATTTCTAAAAGGTTAATCATATACTAAAGTTTCAGATTCTCAGAACATAAGTTTATCTTCTTATTTTTTAATATAAATAGTTCCTTTTTTTTCAAATTTACTTGCAATATCTCCAAGAATACCTTCGTGTTTACCTACAATTAATGCCCCTCCATCAGATAAAGAATCATGAAACATTTTAAATATTTTATTTTGAAGATTATGATTAAAATATATTAAAACATTCCGACAAAAAATTAAGTTATACTTAATTGAAAAAGGATTTGTTAAAGTTGTTAAATCATGTTTTTTGTATTTAGCTTTTCCTAATAAAATAGATTTAACTTTTATTAAATTTCTATTCCTTGAAATTTTAAAAAAATCATTTATATTGTAATCTCCTGAGTTTTCAAAGGTTTCATTAAAATTATTAATATATTCATCAATCTCCCTATATTTATACTTGCCAGATTCAGCAACTTCTAAAACATCAGTATTAATATCCGAAGCATATACATTTGCTTTATCAAACATTTTATGAATTTTCAGTAAGGAAAGCATTGTATATACCTCTTGCCCTGTAGAGGATCCTGCATGCCAAATATTTATTCCAGCTTCTTCTATTAAAGAAGGCAATATTTCTTTATTAATTATTGTCCACAAACTAGGATCTCTAAAAATCTCAGTAGTATTTACAGTTATATCTTTAACTATTTGTTCCAAAAACTCATCATTTTCAGAAATTTTATTAATTAAGCCCGAAACATCAATTTTTTGGTCTGAAAGTATTTTTTGAATTCTTCGTGTAAATGATTTAATAGAATATCCGCTAAAATCATAGTTTGAATTCTCTTTAACTGCTTCAATAAACAGTTGAACGTCTTGTTGGTCTAAATTTGTCATAATTTGGGTTTCAAAAGTACAAAATATCTTTTTATAAATAGTAAGCTTTTTAAATAAATTTTGTTTAACAGTGTTTTAAACTTTTTTTAAATTAATTTTCTAATTAAATTTGTCAAGAATAAATAATACTATGTCAGAAAAAAACCTAAAATTTAGATCGCTAAAAATATATTCATCATCTGAATGGATGATTGATTCTACTAAAAAATACCGTAGAGTTTTTGATAAATCAGAAATCTCTTATCTTAGAACTGAGCTTTCTTTTTACAACAAAGAATTTGACAATAAAGAATGGGAAGCAAAAATTACGATTAAAGCTTTTAAAATTACAGAACAAAAAAGAAAAAAAATTTGTGACTTACATAAAAATGTAAAAGTAAAAAAGACAGATAATATTGTATATGTATATGAAAGTTGGGGAGTTGAAAACAAAGGAGAATATTGGAAAGCCGGAACTTATATTTGTGAAGCATATATTGATGATAAAATAATTGGAGAACAAGAATTTTACATTTATGATATTGGGATTGTTACACAGGAAGAAAATCCATATTTCGATTTAGTTTCAGTTAAATTATATGAAGGTGGTTTTGACGGCTGGGGACAAAAAAATAGAAAGTATTTAAAAAAATTCAATAAAACTAAAACAAGATATGTTTGGGTTGAGCTTTCAATAAGAAACAAAACCAACAAAGAATATAACTTTGAGTTTTTTATTAATTTTTATGATGATGCAGGGCAATACAAAGCAAAAGTTGACACTCTAAAATTTGTTGAAAACGGAACAAAAGATGAGCTTATAACATTTGAAAGAGGCTGGGGAAATACTACACCAGGATCTTGGAAAGACAACAAATATACTGTTGAAATTGTATTTATGGATACACTCATAGCATCAGTTTCATTTACATTGGGAGAAAACGAAATAGAAGGCGAATTAAACGTTTCAAAAGCATCAAGAAATAAAACAGATGAATTTGTTGAAAAAGACAATCAAACATTAGAAGACCTTCTAAATAACCTTAACAGTCTTATTGGGCTTAACACAATTAAACAAAAAGTTAAAGACCATATTACTTATATTGACTTCTTAAAACTAAGAAGAGAAAGAGGTTTTAATGATACTGAAGAAATTACATTACACAGTGTATTTACAGGAAATCCCGGAACAGGAAAAACAACTGTCGTAAAATTACTAGGGAAAATTTATAAGAAAAAAGGATTATTATCAAAAGGTCATGTTCATGAGGTTGACAGAGCTGAACTAGTTGGAGAATTTATTGGCCAAACTGCACCAAAAGTTAAAGAAGCAATTAAAGAAGCAAGAGGTGGCATTTTATTTATTGATGAAGCCTATATGCTTGTTCGTTCTAAGGAAGACAAAAAAGATTTCGGCAAAGAAGTTATTGAAGTGTTAGTAAAAGAAATGAGCGATGGAGAAAAAGATATTGCAATAATGATGGCAGGTTATCCAAAAGAAACTATGTTTATGATTAATTCTAATCCCGGACTAAAATCTAGAATAAAATACTTTTTTCATTTTGAGGATTATACTCCTGACGAATTACATGAAATTGCACATTTTGCAGCAAACAAAAGAAATGTAAAACTTACAGAAGATTCATCAGACTTATTAAAAAAAATACTTACAGAATCATACAGAAACAGAGACCACACATTCGGAAATGCTCGTTTTGCTTATTCATTAATTGATGAAGGAAAGATGAACATGGGACTAAGAATAATGCAGAACCCTGACATTGAAAAACTTACAGAAGACCAACTTTCAATAATAACATCAGAAGATATTAACAGAATAGAAAATATAAAATCTAAAAGCGAAATTAAAATTCCTGTTGATGAAGACTTATTAAAAGAAGCCCTCGATGAAATGAACTCTTTGGTAGGAATGAACGAAATTAAAAACGAAGTTCACGAACTTATTAAGTTAGTAAGATTCTACAAAGAAACAGGTAAGGACGTTTTAAACAGATTCTCTTTGCATGCTATTTTTAGTGGAAATCCGGGAACCGGAAAAACGACTCTTGCAAGAATTTTCGGAAAAATATATAAAGCATTAGGGCTATTAGAAAGAGGCCATATTGTTGAAACCGGAAAAGAAGGTTTAGTTGCAGGATATGTTGGGCAAACAGCAATAAAAACTAAAGAAAAAATTGACGAAGCACAAGGAGGCGTTCTGTTTATAGATGAAGCATATGCACTAGCAGGAGGTGGACAATACAATTACGGAAATGAAGCAATTGAAGTTATATTAAAAAATATGGAAGATCAAAGAGGAAAATTTGCCGTAATTGTTGCCGGATATCCTGAGAATATGGAAACTTTCCTTAAAATGAATCCCGGGTTAAAATCAAGATTTGACAAAACATTAATTTTCAATGATTATAAACCGGAAACATTATATAAAATTTGTGTTCAAATGCTTAAAGAAGAAGAACTAACACCAAATATTGGAGCAGAAAAACACTTAAGGCAATACATAACAAAACTTTACAACAAAAGAGATAAATATTTTGGCAATGCAAGAACAATTCGTAAAATTTCTGCGGAAGCAACAAAAAATCAGAATTTAAGACTAGCATCAGTTCCTGCAAGAGAAAGAACAAAAAAATCAATAAATACATTAACAAAAGAAGATGTTTTAAATATTGAAGTAAACAAAGCATTAGGCTTATCAAATAATATTGGATTTTAATTACAGAATATGATTTAAATGTAATAGACTAATAATGAAACAATTAAAAATCACAAAGCAAATTACTACCAGAGAATCTTTATCTCTCGATAAATATCTGCAAGAAATTAGCAAGTATGATTTAATTGATTCTGAAGAAGAGGCTAAATTATCTTATAAAATAAAAAAAGGAGACCTAAATGCTCTTAACAAACTAGTTACAGCAAATTTAAGATTTGTTGTTTCAGTAGCCAAACAATACCAAAACCAAGGACTAACTCTTTCGGATTTAATAAACGAAGGAAATATAGGATTAATAAAAGCATCATATAGATTTGACCAAACAAAAGGTTTCAAGTTTATTTCCTATGCAGTATGGTGGATTAGACAATCAATTCTTCAAGCATTAGCTGAACATTCAAGAATTATAAGATTACCATTAAATAAAATCACAACTGCAAGCAAAGTTAACAAAACATTTTATAAACTTCTTCAACAATACCACAGAGAGCCTACAATAAAAGAAATTGCAGAAGAGCTTGAAATTGCACCAAAAGACGTAAAAAAAGCCATAACTTTCAATGAAAAAACTTTATCAATGGACAATCCTATTTCCACTGATGAAAATATGAATTTATATAGCATAATTATTAATAAAAATACTGATTCTCCTGAAAACAATCTTCTGAAACAATCATTAACAATAGAATTAAAAAGAGTATTGACAACTATACCTTTCAGAGAATCAGAAATTATAAAACAATATTTCGGCTTAGAAATGCAAACCCCTCTCACTCTTGAAGAAATTGGAATACAATTCGGCATAACAAGAGAGCGAGTTAGACAACTTAAAATTAGAACATTAAAAATCTTAAAAAGAAAGAGCAACTTACTAAAAAAATATTTATAGAATAAAAATTTCAATGTCAAAACTTATCATAGTACCCACCCCAATTGGAAACCTAAAAGATATAACTTTCAGAGCAGTTGATGTTTTAAAAGAAGTAGATTTAATATTAGCAGAAGACACAAGAAAAACATCAATCTTACTAAATCATTACAATATTGAAAACAAACTATATCCTTATCACAAATTTAATGAACATAAAAAATTAAACATTATTATTGACAAATTAAAATCCGGAAATAAAATTGCATTAGTTACTGATGCAGGAACACCAGGTATTTCAGACCCCGGATTTTTAATAGTTAGAGAATGTATAAAAAACGAAATTAAAATTGAAACATTACCTGGTGCAGTTGCATTTATTCCCGCACTAATAAATTCAGGTTTTCCTACTGAAAAATTTTGTTTTGAAGGATTTCTTCCTCAAAAAAAAGGCAGAGTTAAAAGATTTAAAGAACTAGCACAAGAAAAAAGAACAATAATTTTTTATGAATCTCCTCACAGATTATTAAAATCTTTAAAACAAATATCTGAATTTTTAGGAGAAGACAGGGAAATCTCAGTTTCTAGAGAGTTAACAAAAATGTACGAAGAAACAATAAGAGGAAAAGTTAATGATGTAATTAATTATTATGAAAACAATACAATTAAAGGTGAAATTGTAATAATTGTTAATGGAAGCAAAAGTTAAATAACTAAAAATATTTATCTTTGCTTTGAAAACCAAATTCACATAATGAAAATAAAAACTAAAATATATTTATCAATATTTCTTCCGCTAATAATATTTATTGCAGGACTATTAATAATAATTCCTTTTAAAACATATATTTCTTTCATACAAAAAAACAGCATACTTGCAATTTTTACAGCAACAAGCATTATATTCCTTATAATCTTCCTTATTTTCCTAATTACGCGAAATATAACCTCCCCAATTTCAAAAATAAAAAGCTACATTCAAAAAATGAATTTAGGAGAAACCCAAGCCAATCAAAACCTCAGCTTAAACAGAAGAGATGAATTTGAAGACATAGCAAAAGGATTATCTGAATTGAACAAGTCATTAAATATAATTTCCGACTATGCAATAAAAATAAAATCCGGAGATATTAAGAATTTTAATTTAAAAGCAGGTAAAAATTTAACTATTGGAAAAACATTAACAGAAATAAGCGACAATTTAATTACCGCAGAAAAAGAAAAAAAATACAGCATCAAAGAAAATGCAAAAATACAATGGTTTCAAAACGGGATATCAGATATTACAAAACTCCTTCAACAAGACTTTAAAAACACAGCGAAAATGTCTGAATCCATTATTAAAAAACTTGTAAAATATATTGAAGTTGAACAAGGTGGAATATTTATACTACACAAAAAAAATGAAAAAGAAAATCTAATTCTTGAGGCAACTTATGCCTACGATAAAAAGAAAAAATTAGATGCAGAAATTGAAATAGGAGAAGGCTTAGTTGGTAAATGTGCAAAAGAAAAAAAGACAATAAAAATTGAAAACTTACCGGAAGGATACACATTTATTGGCTCGGGACTTGGTGAAGACACTCCAAAATCATTAGTTTTAATACCTTTGCTATTTGAAAAAAATATATTTGGAGTTATTGAAATTGCTTCATTAAAAACCATCTCAGAATTAAAAATAAACTTCTTAAAAAATATAGGAGAAAGAATTGCAGCAGAAATTTCTTCCATACAAATTGAACAAAACACAAAATTTTTGTATGAGAATTTTAAAAAACAAGCAGAAAAACTTTCTGAAAAAGACAAAGAAATGCAATTAAAAATTAAAGAACTACAAGATACAAGAGATGAAATTTCCAAACAAGCAGCTGAAAGCACCGGAATTATGAAAGCTCTTGTTTCTGTTGCATCAGTAGTTTTTTATGACATGGAAGGTAAAATTACAAACATAAACCAAAAAAATATTGAACTTTTTAATTTAAAAAAAGAAGATTGGATAGGAAAAACACATTTTGACTTTTTGCCAGAAGCAAAAGAAAATCCGGAATGGTTTAAAGAATTTTGGGAAGACCTTAGAAATGGCAAATCCAGAACAAAAGAATATTATATTAAAAACAAAAATAAAGAAATGTGGCTTTTTGAAACATTTACTCCTATACTTGACTCTAATGGAAAGCCGGAAAAAATTATTAATATTGGAATTGATATTACTGAACAAAAACTTTTACAAAAAGAACTAATTTCCTATAAAAACAAATAATTAACAATAACAAAATACGTTTTAGTCTAAAAAAACAACACTAATCACAATGAAAGCTACTAAATCAATAATCATATTCCTTTTTTTCTTTAACCAAATTCTCGCACAAGAATATACAATTTCAGGAAACGCAGGAACATATACAGGCGACACATTAAGGATGTATGTTTATAGTGATTATATAACTAAAACTAAAAAACTTATATCAAAAACCTATGTTGAAGAAAATGGAGATTTTTCTTTTACACTTTCCGAAACCAAAACAAAAAAAGCATTTATTGATTTGGATGTATTTATTGGAAACATAATTATTGAACCAAATAAAAATTTAAAAATTGTTTTACCAAAAAAAACCGTCAGAAGCGAATATGACAGAATGAATCCATATTTTAAACCATTTAAATTTTATATCCGCGTACTAAATGATGAAAAAAACATAACCCTAGCAATAAAACACTTCAATAAATTATTTAAAAATTCATTAAAAATTATTTTTAAAGACAAAAAACATATTAATCCCGGATTAGTTGAAAAAGAAATAATAAAAATTAACGACAGCACTTCATATATTAAAGACCCTTTTTTTATAAACTTCAAAAAATATAAATTTTTATATTTAAGACACATAACATATTACAAAAATAAAAAAGCAATTGTCAGAAAAAACTTTTCAAAAGATAAATTCATTCCTCAAAATCCGGCTTACAACGAATTTCTAACTGAAAAATTTGGAACATTTGTTTTTGAAACTAATGGAGACACTCTTTATCACTTTTTGTCTGCAAATTACGGATGGAGAGCATACATGAATTTTCTTTCAAAAAACGAAATATATAAAAATAAAGAATTTAGAGAATATTTCTTATTGCTAAATTTATACAAGAAATTTTATAAAGATAATACATTTCAAAAAAGCATTATTAAACTTTTACATTCTACTGAAAAAGAAGATATTAGTAAACTTTCAAGAACAATAATTAATAACTTTCTGGATAAATCCGGAAGATTAATTCTCGGAAACCCTGTTTCTAATTTCTCATTGTTTGATTCTGAAGATGAAAAAATTACTTTATCAGATTTTCAAGACAAGTTTGTTTACCTATCATTCTATAACAAAGACAGTTATGCTTGTCAAAAAGATATTGAAATTTTAAATCAACTATATGAAAAGAAGAAAGATATGTTGGAAATTATTACAATCTTTGCAGATAAAAACACAAACTATATTAAAGAACTGAAAAAAGAAGGTAAATACAACTGGACAATCTTACAATGTTCAGAATCGGACAAAGTTTTAAAAAACTATAAAGTAGTATCCTTTCCAACTTATTATTTAATTCACCCAAACGGAACATTATTATTACTTCCTGCACCAGGACCTGCAGAAGATTTTGAAGCAAAATACTTTAAAATTTATCAAGAATGGAAAAGAAAAAAAATAAGAAGAGAAAGTAATCAATCAAATTATTAACCTTCTCCCATTTATTTTAAACATTAAACACTTTCTCATTCAATCCCTTTATGTTTTTTTAACACCTTTTTGGTTTAAAACATAGCCCAAACCAAACTGAAAATATCCACCTAAAATATTATGATTTATATAAGACAAATCAATAGAAGCACCTTTTAAATTATACCCCAAGCCAAAAGTATATTTAACAGGATTTGTTGCAACACCAGCTCGCAAAAACAAACCTCCTGCAACATTATATTCTGTTCCTCCCCTAACAACTACCTTATGTTCAATATCTTTTTCCCCTTCCAATGTAAACAAAACTTTCTCAGAAAACTTATACCCCATTCCTAATCTCAAAATTGAACTTAGATACTCTTCACTATTAGAAAACTGTGATCTCCATGGGTTAAATACATGTGCACCAATAAACAAATTATCAACCGGTTCTGCAATTAAACCAAACTCTCCTGCAACAACACCTGTTACTCCATAGGATAATTGAGCTCGCCTAAAATAATCTATTTGTATTCCTCCTGTAATCCTCTTACCTAATCTTTTTGCATAAGAAAAACCAAATTTACTGAAATTTGAACTATTATCGCCAAAATAAGAATAATTTAAACCTGCACTTCCATATTTTTCAGATGGTATTGCAAAAGCAAAAGCCGTGGTCTTAAAAGCATTAACAAAAAAAGGATTTGAATAAAAAATACCGGCAGAAACATTCGACACATCTGCTAAACCTGCCTGATTATGGTATGAAGACCAAATGTCAGATATAACAACTCCGGAACCTCCCATTCCACCTTGTCTCGCTCCTATTTCATTTTGATATTGAGCATAAGAAATTACAACATAAAACAGAAAAGACAAAATAAAGGCAAATTTTTTCATAAATACAAATATTTAAAGTTTCTGAGTTCAATATTAATAAAAAAAAAATTTAATATTTAAAAAATCAGACAAAAACATCTTATTTTTTTTTAAATTTGTAACTTTTCTAATTTTAAAGACGTAAAATATTATGAGAATAAAACTTCACGATAAAGAATTTGATTTAACAATACCCTCAAAAAGAATACAAGATGCCGTACAAGATATGGCAGACGAAATTAATGCTCAATTGTTCGGAAAGGATGTTGTTTTTGTAGCAATTCTTAACGGAGCATTTATGTTTGCTGCTGATTTATTTAAAAGAATTGAATTTAATGCACAAATCTCATTTATCAAGTTTGCGTCTTACGAAGGAACAAAATCAACAGGTAATGTAAAAAAACTTATTGGTTTAAATGAAGATTTATCAGGAAAAACAGTTGTTATTTTAGAAGATATTATTGACTCAGGAATAACAATGGAAAAAATTGTTGACCAAATTAATGATTTAAATCCTGAAGAAATTCGTATTGCAAGCCTTCTTGTAAAACCTGATGCATTTATGAAAAACTATTCCGTAGATTATATCGGAATGGAAATTCCAAACGATTTTATTGTCGGATATGGTCTCGATTACGACGGACTTGGAAGAAACTTAACAGCAATATACACAAGCTCAGATGCCGAGCAAAATAATATTATCTCAAAAGTTAAATACTTTTTATTATTTGGACCTCCCGGATCAGGAAAAGGTACTCAATCCAAAAAAATTATTGAAAAATACAATCTAGTTCACTTGTCCACAGGCGATTTGCTTAGAAAAGAACTTGAATCAAATTCAAGATTAGGACAAATTGCAAAAAAACATATGAACAAAGGAGGTTTAGTTCCCGATGATATTATATTAGGGATGGTTGCCAAAGAAATTGACGCAAACAAAGGTACAAAAGGAGTTGTGCTTGACGGTTTCCCAAGAACAGTGGAACAAGCAAAAAGTTTAGACAAATTATTATTCAATAAAAATTATGAAATTTCTGCAATGTTTGCTCTAGATGTTGAAGAAGATGAACTAGTAAAAAGATTGCTCGAAAGAGCAAAAATTGGAGGCAGAGTTGATGATACTCCTGAAATTATTGCTAAAAGAATTCAAACCTACAAAATGACTACTGCAAAAGTTGCAGAATACTACAACGAACAAGGAAAACTTCATGAAATTAACGGAATGGGTGATATTGATAAAATTTCCGATGAAATTTCTAAAGTTATTGATAGAATTAGTCAAAAATAATATCTAATTTTTTTACATAATTATAACCAACTGCAAAAATTTCATCTGCTTTTTTAGTACTAAAAAAATCATGCTGACTTAACTCGGGTGGAGAAATTATTATATCTGCAACCCCTTCTGTTTCAGGTAATTTGCAATTTACTGCCATATCCAAAGTTCTAGATATAATATTTTTTAATCCTCCTACATGTTGTGTGTTCAATACAGGAACAAGATTCACAGCAATAATTTTTTCACATATATTTTTTAAAGGCTCAGCAGGTAAATTATCAAGAAGTCCTCCATCAACATATAAATCTTTATTTATTTTTACAGGCTCAAACATCACAGGAATACTTGCTGATGCAATAACAAAATCAACCAACTTCCCAGAATTATGATATTCTACTTTTCCTTTGTTAAAATTTGTTACGGCTACATAAAAATCAGTTTTTAAATCTTCAATTCTTTTAACAGAGAAAGACTTTCCAAGCTCTTTCCGTAAACCTTTTAAACTGAAAAATCCTTGACGAGGGAATTGCATTCTCGTATAATCAAAAAAACCTTTTCCTTTTATAATTCTTAATGCTTCTTTTGGTGTTTTTCCATCCGACATTAAAGAACCGGCAATTGCACCTGCACTAACTCCGGAAATAACATCTGGCACAATACCTCTTTCTTGCAAGGCTTTTATTACGCCCAAATGAGCAAAGCCTCTTGTTCCACCACCCCCTAAAACTAATCCAATCTTATATTTCTTCATTAGCCTAAAAAAGTTTAAAATTTGAAAGTATAAAGTTAAAATTTAATTTATGAGTGTAGTTAAAAAGATAAATTTTACATTTATAGACCCTGTGGGTTTGTTGCAACTGGGTTAATATTAGCAATTTAAATTTCTGTATCTTCGTAAATTATAACCCACAGGGTCTTTTTATACTGAACTCATTTATATTTATAATGTTTCCATAAAAATACAATTTTAAATAAGTTTTATGAACAATAATTAAAAAAAATCATTTTTATTCTGATAATTAAATATTTTATCTTTAATTTGTACTATCTATAATCATTCTAAATAAAAATAAAAATGGAAAACAATATTAAAATAACATTTGCTGGAAACCCAATGCCTCTTTCAGGAAAAGTGATTAAAGTGGGCGACAAAGCACCTAATTTTACAACAGTAGGAAATGACTTAAATCCGGTAAACTTTTCAGATTACAGTGGAAAAGTAAGAATTATATCGGTTTTTCCTTCAATAGACACAGGAGTTTGTGCATTACAAAACAAAAGATTTAATAAAGAAGCTGCAGAGCAAAAAAACATTGAAATTATTTCTGTTTCTGCCGATTTACCTTTTGCTCAAAAACGCTTTTGTGGTATTGAAGGTATCGATTCTGCAATAACAGTTTCTGACCATAAAGATATGGACTTTGGTACTAAATATGGTTTTGTTATGGAACCATTAAGGCTTCTTGCACGAGGTGTAATTGTTGTTGATAAAGACGATACGGTAAAACATGTAGAATATGTTTCAGAAGTAACTACTGAACCAAATTATGATGAAGCATTAAAAATTGCTAAAGAATTAATTTAATTCATTTTAGATAAAATAAATTACCCTGTTTTGATATTCAAAGCAGGGTAATTTTTTGTTTAACAAATACTTTCTACTTTTGTGCAAACTTTTAACATTCTACTTATTTTTTAAACTCAACAATGGCAGAAGCAAATTTTATTGACTACGTTAAAATTTATTGTAAATCCGGAAATGGAGGAGCAGGTTCAATGCACTTTAGAAGAGATAGACTTACTGCAAAAGGAGGTCCGGATGGTGGAGACGGTGCCAGAGGAGGACATATCGTTGTGAAAGGAAATCGCCATAGATTTACACTTCTACATCTTAAATACAGAAAACACATTAAAGCTGAAAATGGAGGTGCAGGAACAGGAAGTAATAGTTCAGGAGCTGAGGGTGAAGACATTATAATTGAAGTTCCACCCGGAACAGTTGTAAAAGATGCCGAAACCGGAAGTTTTCTATTTGAAATAACAGAACACAATGAAGAGCAAGTTCTAATGAAGGCAGGAAGAGGTGGTTTAGGCAATACGAACTTTAAATCTTCTACAAACCAAACACCTAAATATTCACAACCGGGTGAAGAAGGCGAAGAAGGTTGGGTTATTATGGAGCTTAAAGTTCTAGCAGATGTTGGGCTTGTAGGTTTTCCAAATGTAGGCAAATCAACATTATTATCTGTAATTTCAGCCGCTAAACCAAAAATTGCAAACTATGAATTTACTACTCTTGCTCCAAATTTAGGTATGGTTGCATACCGAGACAATAAATCATTCGTTATGGCAGACATACCTGGCATTATTGAAGGTGCTGCTGAGGGAAAAGGCTTAGGCTTAAGATTTTTACGCCATATTGAAAGAAATTCAGTATTACTTTTTATGATTCCTATTGATGCTGATAACATAAAAAAAGAATATAAAATTTTATTAAACGAACTTAAAAAATACAACCCTGAATTATTAGACAAAGAAAGAGTTCTTGCAATTACAAAATCCGATATGCTTGATGATGAACTTATTGAAGAAATGAAAGAAGATTTACCCAAAATGCCTTATGTTTTTATTTCTTCAGTTGCACAAAAAGGATTAACACCTCTTAAAGATATGATTTGGAAAGCAATTAATTCTTAAATTTCTTAAATGTAAATTATAAAATAAAAAAAACCGCTAAATGCGGTTTTTTTTATTTCATAAATTGGAATTAATATTAGTTTCCAATTACTCTATATTCAGTTCTTCTGTTAACTTGGTGTTGTCTTGCAGTACAAGGAACGCCATCTGAACAGTTGTTCAACAATCTTGATTCACCAAAACCTTTAGAAACAATTCTGCTTGCATTTATTCCTTTTGAAACTAAATAATTTTTTACAGCATCAGCTCTTCTTTGAGATAAAGCTCTGTTAAATTCAGCAGAACCTTGTGAATCTGTATGAGAACCAAGCTCAATACTAATAGCAGGTTTGCTTGTCATAAGAGTAACAAGTTTATTGTCAATAACTCTTTTTGCATCACTTCTTAAAGTTGCACTTCCTGAGTTCCAAAGAATATTAAGTTTTGTTGCTCTAACTAAACCACAATCAATTTCTTCCCAAGTTGAAATTCCACCTTTTTTAGTTAACACTTGTTTAGAAACAGTCTTAAATTTAGCAGGAATTGTATTTTCTGTAACTTTTGCAGGAACATCAATAACTTGTCTTTTTATAGTTGAATATTTCGCAGGTATTTCAATTTCTTCTACCCAAGCTTGTTTTACAACAACTTGTTTTTTGTATGTTGCGTTAGCCGCAGATTTAATATTCTCTGATGTTGATGCATCTCCTGCTAACGGTTTTGTATTTATTGTTGTGTATTGAGCATCTTTTGTTACATAACAAAGAGTCTTACAATCTTCAGGATTTGGAGATGTACAATCTGCATAAGAAGTATATTCCCAGCTTCCTGTTTCAGGAAAAATCATAACTGTTTCAGAACCTGTTCCAAAAGTAGCAGGTTTTATTGATAATAATTTTTCAGCTTCTTTCTTCACGTAAGGTACTTCTTTCCATTCATATTGAGCTGGATGATAAACTAATTTCTTACTTGCTTCTTTAATTAAAACTCTCTCTTCTACCCACTTATATTTAGCAGGAACAACTGAAAGAACTTTGTAAGCATCTTGAATCTTCAACTCCACAGTTTCTGTTTTAAACTCATCATGAGTAACACACTTCACATAACATTTCCCCGGATCAGGATTTGTAGGTAGCCCGTCAGATTGAGCAGCTGCATTCAAAGATACAGCAAGTACAAAAATTATTGGTAACAATCTTTTCATAATTCAAATATTTTTTTTATAAAATTTAATTAACTTTGCGAAGTTATATAAAATATTTATACGATACAAAATATTTAAGCCTAATAATACCTAAAATGAAGCAAGTTGTTGTATTACTTCTATTTAATTTTTTATTTTTTTTTGCAATTTCGCAAAACAACAAGCCTATTTATGTTTCAGCTTGGGTAAACGAGCCTCCACAAGAAGATTTTAAAAAACCTTTGATGTTTATTGACTTTTGGGCAACTTGGTGTGGACCTTGCATAAGTTCAATGCCATATACTGAATCTCTTTCTGAGAATTTTAAGGATAATGTGCTTTTTTTTTATATTTCCGAAGAACCAACAGGGAAAATTGAAGCATTTATGAAAAAAAGGAACAAACATTTCTTTTCTGCATCCGACAGCACAGGGAATAATACTCTAAACTATAAAGTCATAGCTTTACCTCACAGTATGCTAATTGATAATGAAGGAAATATTCTTTGGAAAGGAAAACCAAATGAAATGACAAAAAAATTACTAAACAAATTTGTAAGGTTATATAAATATGAAGAAGGGAATATTAATAGAATAATAAATGTAAAGCCTTCAAACACAAAAATTATTTGGAATACTTTTTATACAAATTCCGATTCTGCAAAATTTTTAGAAGTTGATAATGTTATTAATGAATTTTCTGAAAGAAACAATAAGTTTTATATTTCTGGGGATATTAAATATTTTTTTTCAATCATTAATGGGATACATATATCTCAAATTAAAACAGAATTCAAGTCTGAAAAAAAATATATATTTTCAGCTAATGCTAATGACTTAGAAGATTTTAAAAATATATTAAAAAAATTCCTGAAAAAAGAATGCAGAATTTCGGCTTACAAAGAAAAAATAAAGCAAAAAGTTTTTATACTTAAAGACACTACTAATGAAAACTTCTTTAATAAAAACATGTACAATTTTGAAAAAGGAAATAAAACTTTTTTAGCTGATGATATGTCTATAATGATTGATAATGCTACAATAGAAGATATGACAAGTATATTATCGGATTTTTCAAAATACACCTTTATATATAAAGGGAAAAATAAAACTATTTATGATTGGAATATTCACTATAAATTTAACAAATTTACTATTGAACAGCTTAGGGACGAATTAGGTTTTGTTGTAAATGAAGAAGAACAAAAATTTGTTTTCTACACACTAAGTTCACAAGAATAACTTATAGATAAATTTTAATCAATTAATATCTTCATAAGATTTTTTTAGAGCAAACTCATTGTGTTAAACACAAAAAAATATAATATACTAATAATAAACATATTACATACCTCACCAATATAAAAATTTAACCTTACTAACAAAGGTAAATTATAGTATTAAAATTCATATTTTATAATCTAAGAAAAAATCATATTCTTATAAAAATACACTTTTTTTGATAGTTTTACATGAAATTCAGATAATTTTGCTTAAAAAACTCAAAAAAACTAAAATAACCTACTTTTTTTGTAATATCTATATTTATTTTTGTGAATGAGAATTAAAAAATATCTTTGCATAATTTTTGAAATAATAAACATTTTTTAATCTAATAAAACCATAAATGGAAAATATTGTATATGTCTTAGTTGGAGCAGGAATTATTGGTATGCTTTACACTTTCTGGAAATCAGCTTGGGTTACAAAAAAAGAAGAAGGAACAAAAAAAATGCAAACTATTGCAAAACATATTGCAGATGGTGCTATGGCGTTTTTAAAAGCTGAATATAAAATTCTTGCAATTTTTGTTGTAGCAGTTGCTATTTTATTATTCTTTAAAGGTGAGTCTGAAGAATCCTCTAATGGATTTGTTGCACTTTCATTCATAACAGGAGCAGTTCTTTCTGCATTAGCGGGCTATCTTGGAATGCGTATTGCTGTAAAATCAAACGTGAGAACTACAAATGCCGCAAGAACTTCAATTAATGATGCTTTAAAAGTTGCTTTTAATGGCGGTTCTGTTATGGGTCTTGGAGTTGTTTCTTTGGGGGTAATTGGTCTTAGCCTACTTTTTATTCTATATAATTTTTTAGGTTTTAGTGGAGGGACAACAGAAGTTCTAAATGTTATTTCAGGATTTTCACTTGGTGCATCGTCAATTGCTTTGTTTGCACGTGTTGGAGGTGGAATTTACACAAAAGCTGCTGACGTTGGAGCCGATTTAGTTGGTAAAGTGGAAAGTGGAATCCCAGAGGATCATCCTTTAAACCCTGCAACAATTGCTGACAATGTTGGTGATAATGTAGGAGATGTTGCCGGTATGGGAGCAGATCTTTTTGAATCTTTTGTTGGTTCTATAATTGCTACAATGGTTCTTGGTGCTGCATTTATCGGACTTCCTAATTTTGAAGATGCTAAACTGGGGCCGGTTTTATTACCTTTAACTTTGGCAGGAGTTGGAATTGTAATTTCTATTATTGGTACTTTCTTCGTAAATGTAAAAGAAAAAGGCAATCCACAAACTGCCTTAAATAAAGGCGAAGCTGTTTCATCTATACTAATGATTATTGCGTCTTTTTTCATTATAAAAGAAATGCTACCAAATGAATGGACTTTTAACGGAAAAACTTTCACATCTTTAAATGTATTTTTCGCAACAATAATTGGATTAGTTGCAGGCTATGCAATTGGCAAAATTACAGAACATTATACAGGAACTGGAACTGGTCCGGTAAAATCAATTATTAAAAACTCTCAGACAGGTGCCGCAACAAATATTATTGGAGGATTAGAAGTTGGGATGAAATCAACAGCTTTTCCGATTATAGTTATTGGTGCAGCAATTATAGGAGCTTATTATTTTGCCGGGCTATATGGAATAGCCATTGCTGCTGTTGGAATGCTTGCCAACACAGGAATTCAATTAGCAATTGATGCTTATGGACCTATTGCTGATAATGCAGGAGGAATTGCTGAAATGTCAAATCTTGAACCGGAAGTAAGAGAACGTACAGATAAACTTGATGCAGTTGGTAACACCACTGCTGCAATAGGAAAAGGCTTTGCAATTGGTTCTGCCGCATTAACTGCATTAGCACTATTTTCTGCATTTATGCAACAAGCAAACGTTAAAGTTATTGACTTAGCAAATCCATATATTATTGCAGGTTTATTTTTTGGCTCAATGTTACCTTTCTTATTCTCGGCACTTGCTATGGGTGCTGTTGGTCGTGCAGCAAGCAAAATGATTGAAGAAGTAAGAAGACAATTTAGAGATATTCCTGTTTTAAAAAAAGCTCTTCTAATTGTAAATAAATATGATGGAGATACTTCAAACGCAACAGATGAGGAGAAAAAAACATTAAAAGAAGCTGAGGAAGCTGCTGAATATGAAAAATGCGTTGATATTTCTACAAAATCATCTTTAAAAGAAATGATACTTCCTGGTGTTTTAGCTTTAGCTGTTCCTACATTTGTAGGCTTTATAGCAGGAGCATCTGTTTTAGGAGGTGTTTTGGCAGGTGTAACTGCAACAGGTGTTATAATGGCAATTTTCCAATCTAATGCCGGCGGTGCATGGGATAATGCAAAAAAAATGGTTGAAGAAGGTGTTACCTGCGAAAATGGCGACAAACATGGGAAAGGTTCAGAAATGCACAAAGCTACTGTTGTTGGAGATACGGTTGGGGATCCTTTAAAAGATACATCTGGACCTTCGCTAAATATTCTTGTTAAACTAATGTCTATTGTTGCTTTAGTTATTGCACCAAGTATTGCTGAGGATATTGATTTTGACAATAAAATTGACAATGATAAAACTTCAAGTACAATAATTATTGAGAAAAATATAAATAACAATACTGAAAGTACTGCTGAATTTAAAGACTATATATAATCATATATAGCATATATTAACACAAAAAAAGACACCAATATCAATTTGTGGTGTCTTTTTTTGTATGAGACAATACTTTCTATTCTTCAATTTCAACAAGCAAAGTATCAACATCCATCGTATAGCCGGAAAAAAGTCCTAATCCTTTTTCAACATTTGAAAATATTTGAACAGGTTGCGAAAAAGGATTATCGCCAGATTGCTGATTTAAATTAAAAGATGTTATATATCTGTAAATATCCTGATTTACAGTCAGTAAGCTAACAACCAAAAGTGGTGTTACCGATGAATAATTACTATTGTAATAATTTTCGTTTAATATACTCGAATTAATATTTATAATATATTCCTGACCATTAAATAATTCATCCGAAAAAACCAACCCGTACATTCCATTTAGAGAAAAATAACCTTGATTTCTTTCAAAAATTGGATCATTTGAGTCAAAATGTATATATGTGTCATTATAACCGGTCATTACCGGAGGTTGTTCATCAAAATTATATATTGTTTCTTTTTTCATTAATGAAATAAAATAATAATTGTTCTCATCTATCTTATCTTTAATTTTAATTTTAAATTTCATCCTGTAATCTGTATAATCATATCCGTCTTCATAGTTATAAGAATTAATTTCAAGAATTGTATCTATTGAAATTATTTTCTCAGGATTTTTTAAAGTTATTTCGGAATTTACTGATTGTAAATTTTCATAATCCGCAGTAACTTCATATTTTACACCAATTTCAGGTGTTAGTGATGACATAAAAACACCATTTCCAATATTTGTTAGGTTCTCAATAAATAAATCATTGCCAAATAATTTAACATTTGCATCATCCAACATTTTCACATCTTCATTACTTAAAACACTTTTGCTTTTTGTAACATTCACATAAATAAGACTGTCAGTTGTAATAATTCCGTTTAATACTATGTGTTTTTCGCTATCAGGAATATCAATATCTAATTTCTTTTGGCAAGAAAATAGAAAAGCTGACAAAACAAAAATTGATATTACTAAAATTTTATTCATAATTCTATTTTTAAAATCATTATTGATTAAGTAAACATTAAAAAAACTTATTTATTTTATAAGTTTTGTCTAAACAGGTTGAGATATTCAAGAAACACCCTTTTTAAAGTTTTTTATTTCAAACTTTATATGACTAATTAAAATCATATCTGAAACTTATTGACGGGATGATGGGAAATAAACTGTATTGAAACAGTCCTTTTTCTCCTTTTTCATCTCTGCCGAATCTTAGGAAAAACGGATTTTTTCTGTTGTACACATTATAAGCCCCAACTGTCCATGTTCTTTCTCCATATTTTTTTTGTTTTCTGAAATTAATTCCTAAGTCCAATCTGTGATATGGAGGCATTCTGAAATTATTTCTTTTTTCTATATGAGTAACTGTATAATCAGTAGGAAAAAGAAGATACCCCGTCAAAGCTTTATAACTTTCCAATCCTAATGTAACTGCATTTCCGGTTCCGTACACCCATGTTCCTGCAACATCAATTTTTTTATTGAATTTATGAGTAACAACAATTCCAATATCATGTCTTCTGTCATAAGTATATGGATATGGTTTGCCAAAACTCACATTAGAAAATTGCCTGTCTGTTTTAGAAAGTGTATAGCCTATCCAACCGGTTGTTTTTCCTATATTTTTCTTTAATAAAAATTCAATACCATATGAAGTTCCTTTTCCGTCAGTTTCAATTTTATTTTCCCAAGCTTTTTTTCCACTTTCATCTTCAAAACCTCCAAAAAAGCTAGCGCCTTCTTTATATTCAATCAAATTGTTCATCGTTTTATAATATGCTTCAATACTGAAATCAAATCCATGTATTGAATATGTAGAACCGAAAGCATATTGCTCAGAATACTGCGGTTTAATATTATTTGTAACAGGCAACCATAAGTCAGTAGGCATTCCTATTGAGGTGTTTGTGAGCAAATGTAAATATTGTGCCATTTGAGTGTATGCAGCTTTTACTGACCATTTAGAGTTTATCATATATCTTGCTGTAATCCTAGGTTGAATAGATTTATAAAAAGTATTATTTACATAAAACCCTGAAATATGTATGCCTATGTTTGCTTTTAATCCTTTAAAAATACTAACTTCATCTTCAGCAAAAGCAGAGAACTCATTTGCATAAATATTTGAATCTCCAAAAGTAGTATCAATAGCAGAAGAAGACCCCTCTTCCATTCTAAAGGCTTGAACTCCAGGTCTAAAAATATGATATATATAGTTTACTCCAAATTTAATATTATGTTTTGGCGTAGGATTATAATCAAAATCAATCTTTGCAGCATAATCTTGAATTCCAGAGGTATATGTAAAAGCATATTCCTCAGAATAGTCTTGGTTTGTATCAGAATATTTTTCTTGTATTTTAATGCCAAACCTATACCTACTATACGTAATTGTAGTATTTGCAAAAAGCCTATTACCAAGTATTCTGTTCCATCTGAAAGCAGAAGTAATATTTCCCCAGAATAATTTACTGTTCATTTCATCTTTGCTAGTTTTCCAAGTATCTTCAATGTTTGAATATGCTTTATCTTTTCCAGTATAAACACTCAAATAAATTCTATCTTTATCAGAAAACTTATGATTAATTTTTGCATTAATATCCCAAAAGAAATAACCGCTTCTAGATTTCATTCCCATATTTTCCCTTTTTGCAATGTAAGCCTGAACAGGCCACGAGAGAATATCTATATATGTTCTTCTTGCAGAAATTAAAAAAGATGTTTTATCTTTAATTATAGGTCCTTCAAACATAAATTTTGAAGAAATAAGACCAACTGTTGCTGAGCCTCTAAATTTTTTCATATTCCCTTCCTTCATCCTAATATCTAAAACTGAGGACAGCCTACCTCCATAACGAGCAGGAAATCCGCCTTTTATAATACTTACATCACTAATTGCATCAGCATTAAAAACAGAAAAAAAACCGAATAAATGATTTGCATTATAGACTGGAACACCATCAATTAAAATAAGATTTTGGTCAGGACCTCCTCCTCTTACATAAAAACCGCTTGTTCCTTCGGTACCTGATTGGATACCGGGCAATAGTTGAATTGCTTTCAAAACATCAACTTCTCCCAATAATGCTGGTATTTTTTGAATAGTTTTAACCGAAACATTTATTTTTCCCATTTCAGTTTTTTCAGCTTCAGTTTTTTGTCCTACAATTTCAACTTCCTCAATTTCATTTGCCGGAATCAATGAGAAATTAAAACGTATGTCTTTTGTCATATCAAACTCAAAAGTTTGTGAAGCAAAACCGATGTATGAAGCCGTAAGTTTAATTTTTCCGGTTTTAACTGTTAGACTATAAAATCCGTAGGTATTTGAAATTACTCCCAAACTTGCATCTCCTTCAATAAAAACAGCTGCTCCTATTAATTTTTCACCTGATTCAGCATTCTCTACATAGCCAGAAATTGTATACTTTTGAGAAAAAGAGATTATATTAATCCCTATAATAATTATTCCCGTAAAAAAATATCTTAACATTTTAATTTAATTTTATAGAATATGCGATTAATACTAATTTATTAGATTACAAAAATTAAAACAGTTGCATTTTTATTATACAACAGTTTTTTTTGGAAAATATTATTTTTTAAACACTCCTTTTTTATATTTAAAATGCTTATTTTTACGAATAAACTAAAATTAAAAAAATGAGCAGATTTGACAAAGTGGCAAAACAATGGGATGCAAAATCTCGAAGAATTTTTATGGCAAAAAACACCTTCGAAGAAATAAAAAAGAAGTTTTTTTTGACTAAAGATATGAAAGTTCTTGATATTGGAGCAGGAACAGGATTATTACTTTTAAATTTTGTTGATAAAGTTAAACACATAACAGGTATTGATAATTCGCAAGGGATGTTAGATGTTTTAAAAGAGAAACTTGAAAACTCCCATATAAACAATGTGAACATACAATATTTTGATGCAAATAAAGATACTTTACATAAGAAAGAATATAATTTAGCAATCTCAAATATGACTTTTCACCATTTTATAAGACCCGAAAATTTCATTAAACAAGTTTACGATAGTTTAGATATAAAAGGGAGAATTTGTATTGCTGATTTAGAAACAGAAGATGGTACGTTTCATAGCAAAGAAAATTTAGAAGGAGTATATCATTTTGGTTTTGATAAAAAAATATTTTTAAATTGGTTAAAACAAGCAAATTTTAAAAACATAAGTACTGAAACTATATTTAAAATAAATAAAAATGGAAAAAAGTTTCCTGTTTTTTTAGCTTATGGAGAAAAAGAATAATAATACGCATTATTATGCAACGCATAATCAAGTTTCATAAAATTCAATGATAACATATTTAAAATGCTTATTAGCAAAAAAATGGTTAACATCATATTATAGTAGTTTGAAACTCACAAAGAAATCAGAATTTATAAAACATAAAAAAAAGAGCTACCATTACAGTAGCCCTCTTTTTAAATTTAAAAACCTTTTTATTTATTTTTTTGAATAAAGTAATAAAAAAACTATAAAGCACCCTCATCATAAGCCTGTTCGCCATGTAATGAAGAGTCTAATCCAATTTCTTCGTCTTCAGCAGAAACTTTCACTTTTGTAACTAAGTTGATAACTATTAGCATTACATAAGTAAAAATAAATGCATAAGCAGATGCGCCTATAACA
>CAMZKV010000080.1 GCA_947311445.1 uncultured Chlorobiota bacterium
ATTAGTTCAAAAAAATCAAAAACTCCAATAAAGAAAACTCACATTGAAATTGCGGTAGAAAGTCCTACTGTTAGTGAAAAGAAAAAGACAGAGGCAATAACTGAAAAGAAAATTAAAGTTGAAAAAATTCAAAAAGAAAAACCTGAGACTCTAACAGATTCTAAAAAAGAAACAAAACAAATTATTGAAAAGGCCAAAACATCAATTATTGATAAATATACAAAAGACAAACCGACAACAAATAGTTCTGATAATGATAAAATAGAAATTATTATTGAAACAGAAGCAAAAAGAGAAACAATTATAAAAAAGAATGTCTCAGAAGAAAAAACAATTATTAAGGAAGCTAAAAAAACAATACCAGAAAAACCAATTGGAGATGAAATAGAATTTATTACGGAAGATACTGTTTCAAAAGTTGTTGATGTTAAAAAAGTTGACAAACCAAAAATTAAAGAAAAAAAAGAAATACAAAAACCTGAAAAAGAAGAATTTGAGCTTATTGAAAAAGAAAACAAAGGAAAAACGACTTTAACAGAAAAGCCTAAAAGCACAGAAAGTAAGGCAGCTTCTAGCATTTTTGATAAAATTGCATCATTTAAAAACAAAAAAACAAAAACAATTAAAAGTGATGAAAAAATTTCTGTACCTAAGAAAGAAGAAAAAGTTTCCGAAAGTAAATCTGTTAAAAAAGAAACTGTAAATATTGAAAAGAAAACTATTAAGGAAACAAAAAACACAAGTAAAAAAGAAATTTCAAAACAAAAAGTTAAAGAAGAAACTAAAGAAGACAAAAAACAGGAAATTCTTGAGAATGTAGAAAAAACAACAGAAAAAAATTCTGAAATTAAAAAATCTGAATCAGATAAAAACATGGATTTTGAAAGTATTCTAAATAGAATTTCTGATAAAGATAATGTTTCTAAAATAAAAGAAAGCAAAATTGTTCCTAAAAAAGTAGTTTATAAAAACAAAGCTAAAACTGAAATCCCTGCTAAAAAAACAGTAAAAAAGACCGAAAACATTAAAGAGAACGAAATTATAAACGACATTGACATAGATAATTTATTTGCAAAAATTACAAATGTCTCAAAAAAGAAAGAACCTAAGGTAGTAATTAAAAAAGACGATTTAATTAAGAACTTTGTAGAAAATGAGCCTACAATGAAAAGAATTGATAAAAAAGAAGAAGAAAATATTGACATATCAGAAGAAAGCATAAAAGAAAAAAAACCAGTAATTACTGAGTTAATGGCAAGTATATACATTAATCAAAGCAAATATGACCAAGCAATTGAAATTTATAATAAATTAATTTTGAAAAATCCAGAAAAAAAAGATTACTTTGCAAACAAAATTAAAGAAACTGAAAAATTAAAATAAATTTGATATGTTAACATTCGCAATTATATTAATTATTATAGCAAGTATTTTAATGATACTTATTGTCTTAGCCCAAAACTCAAAAGGTGGAGGTCTTTCTTCTACCTTTGGAAGTAGTGGTAGTCAAGTTGGAGGAGTTGTTCAAACCAATAAGTTTTTAGACAAAACTACTTGGACATTAGCAATAGCAATTATTGTTTTCAGTATTACTGCAAGTGTTTCTATTCCAAGAGAAGAAGAAAGTAAAGAATCTAAAACACAAAAAGCATTAAAAGAATTGAACCAAATGGAAACAATTCCTAATATGCCCACACCTGAAGAAGTAAAAAATCTTAACGAAGCTAAAAATAAAGAAGGAAAATAAATCTCTTTTCTTATAAATAATACTTGCCTCATTTTTATTTAAAATGGGGCAAAACTTTTTTCAAAAACATTTTCTTTATAAAATCTCTTTTCTTAACAATTCGAGAAATAATTCCATGCCCTTTCTTTTTTCAGAATCAAGAAAATAACTAATATCTGAATTTAAATATTTTTCAATATCAATATTAGAATTATTATTCTTAGTCCTATAATTTTCAATTATTTTTCCCTTATTTTCAAGACCAAATTTCAAAGCATTATTAAATTCATTAATAAACTCATCTTCAAGTTCTGAATTTGAAACCCAAGCAGCAAAAACAAACGGCAATTTTGCATATCTCGTCCATTCTTCCGACAAATCATAAACATACTTAAACTTTTCTAAATAAGAAAAAGCTCTGTCTCCAATTATAAGACCTCCTGTTTTTCCTTTAATATTATTTTCAAAACCTTCTTCTCCATTGATATATTCAACTTTGGTTTTCCAATGTTTTTTTACTAAAATTTTCAATAAGTTAACAGAAGTTCTTGAATGATAATCTAAATATATTTTTTTTATTTCAAAAACAGGAACATCGCTCAACAACAAAACTGTTTCAACTTTGCCAAATGCTCCTATACAATAATTTGAAACAATAAAAGAATTTTTTATTTTTCGAATCTCAGCAACAGGAATCAGTCCGATTTCAACATCATTATTTATTAATTTATCTGCACATACAGAAGGTATATCTTTCTGTAAATCAATTAATTCAATAATTTTCCCATATTTTTCTAAGCCATAAATAAATGGCAAACTGTTAAGATAAGAAACAGCTGAAACTTTTACCTTTCTAATTCCTTTCATTTATAATATCATAAACTTTTTTTATAAATACTTTCGTCTAATCAACACATCAGCCAATTAGCAGATATCCTAATTAACTAATCACTTGCAAATTAGCAAATTTCAACAATAAACTTTTTTTTCCAGCTGTTTTAAAATTAATATTAGCCTTTATATTTGGAAATACTCCTTCAACACTCAAAACAATACCTTCGCCAAAGCGTGCATGTTTAACTTTTGCCCCCTCAGATATGTCACTTATCCCGGATTGTACAGATTTTACTGAATTATCAATTTTCACTAACTTTTTATTATAATTAGTGCCTACAATCTTTTCAGATGGTTTCTGTATTTTTTTCTGTGCCTGAAACTTATTACCAGTAAATTTCTTCCTTCCTCTAAAAAGATTATTTTGTGTTTTTAAACTAGTATCCAAATCGTCAACAGACTCATCAAAAGCAGAATAAAAATCAACAAATTGACTATCAATATCTTTTATAAACCGGCTGGGGCTGCAATCGTGCAATTGTCCCCATCTATATCGTTGCCCGGAATAAGTTAGAATTAACTCTTTTTCGGCTCTTGTAACTGCAACATAAAACAACCTCCTTTCCTCCTCAAGCTCTTTTATAGAAAAACTTGCCATCTCATTTGGAAACAGTTTCTCCTCTAGACCAACCACATACACATTCCGAAATTCCAGCCCTTTTGCTGAATGAATTGTCATTAAACTTACTTTGTTCCTATCCTCTTCTTTTTCATTATCTTCATTTGTAAGTAAAGCAACAGACTCCAAATAATCATCTAAAAAAGTTTCCCCATCAGTATCTTCATTGTCCGCAAATTCTTTAATCCCATTTAATAGTTCCTGCACATTCTCATGCCTTGCAATTGCTTCGGGAGCTTTGTCGGCAAAAAGGTCTTTCAATATTCCACTTGTGTTTGCAATATCTTTTGCAAGTTCATAAGCATCTTTTTCCGAAACTTTTTTAGTAAAATCAGAAATAAGAGTCAGAAAAGCAAACATCTGACTGACAGCACGAGAATTTAGCCCCATTCCGGCAGTTTGAACTTGACTAACTGCTTCCCACATAGAAATATCATTTTCTTTTGCATAATTTTCAAGTTTTTCAACACTAGTTTTTCCTATTCCTCTTTTGGGATAATTTATTACTCTTTTAAATGCTTCATCATCTCTTTTATTAACAACTAACTTAAAATATGCTAACAAATCCTTAATTTCTTTTCTTTGATAAAAAGATGTTCCTCCATAAATTTTATACGGAATACTTCTGCGTCTCAAAGCCTCTTCAAAAATACGTGATTGTGCATTCGTTCGGTATAAAATTGCATGATTAATGTACTTTGTTTTATCAATAAAAACAGATTCATATATTTTATTCACAACAACAAACCCTTCTTCATTGTCAGTTAATGCCTGAATAAGTTTTATTTTATTTCCTTCTTCATTTTTCGAAAAAACATCTTTCTTAATTCTGTCTTTATTTTTTTCAATTACTGAATTTGCAGCTTCAACAATATTCTTAGTTGACCGATAGTTTTGTTCAAGTTTAAAAAATTTATGATTTTGGTATTCCTCCTTAAATTTTAAAATATTTTCAATCTTCGCTCCTCTAAAAGAATAAATACTTTGTGCATCATCACCCACAACACAAATATTCTTATGCTGCTGTGCAAGTTTTTTAACTATTAAATACTGTGAAAAGTTTGTATCTTGGTACTCATCAACAAGAATATAATCAAATTTGTTTTGATATTTTGTAAGTACTTCCGGAAAATCCCTAAAAAGTAAATTTGTATTTAAAAGCAAATCATCAAAATCCATTGCTCCTGATCTTCTGCACCTCTGAGCATAAATCTGATAAATCCTGTACAGCTCAGGTTTTTTAGATTTTTCATCTAACAATCGTACATGCTGATTACTTTCGTATGCACTAGCAGTAATTAAATTATTTTTTGCACTAGAAATTCTTCCATAAACAGAACTTGCTTTGTAAGTTTTATCATCAAGTTGAAGTTCTTTTATAATAGCTCTTAAAATACTTTTTGTATCAACAGTATCGTAAATAGTAAAACTTGAAGGATACCCCATCAATTCAGCTTCTTTTCTTAAAAACTTGGCAAAAATAGAATGAAAAGTTCCCATCCACAAAGACCTAACATGTTCTTCGCCTATAAGATTTGCAATTCTTTCTTTCATTTCTTTTGCAGCCTTATTTGTGAAAGTAAGGGCTAAAATTCGCCAAGGTTTCACACCATTTTCAAGCAAATGTGCAATTCTGTAGGTTAGAACCCGTGTTTTTCCTGAACCGGCTCCGGCAATTATTAAAGAAGGTCCTTTATAATTTATTACAGCTTGTTTTTGAGCTTCGTTTAATTGTTTTAAATAATCATTCACTTTTTAAAAACTGTTCTTTTATTAATTATTTCTAAAAAGCACAAAAGTATAAAGCCAATTATAAAAACACTTATATTTTCGAATTATTTATGAACATATTACTTTTTAAAGCAAAAATAAGCAAACAATAAAATTTATCATTTGCTTTTTATAAGAAGACCCTGCGGGTTTTTAAAACCCGCAGGGTCTATGAAAAAA
>CAMZKV010000081.1 GCA_947311445.1 uncultured Chlorobiota bacterium
TAATATTTTCCTCTGAATTCAGCTAATTCATAGTAATTACGTACAGTAAAGGTTTTACTGAAAACAAATCTTAAATCGACAAAAATTTCATCATTTTCATCATAAGTTTCATTTGCAATTAGAGAGCGATAAGAAGTTAAATCAAAAAGGGCAGTATGTACATCTCCAACAGACGAAACAACCGGTCCTGCTCCAAGAGATGTAACAGTAGTAGTTGTTCCTGATGAAGCATTTACAATATGTATTTCTCCATCAATAAAAGAAATTATATCTTCGCCACCAGCAGCAGCTGTTGAGGTATAATTTATCTCAAGAAAAAGGTTATCTGCACTATATGCACCATTTATGACTCCTTTTGTAGTAATAAGCATAGTATCACCGGCAAGATATTTTTCTTTTTCATCTTCAGGGATTGTGCTCATATCAACTTTTGTTGTCATTGTATTATCTGTCCAACCAGCTGTTGTTCTTTCTGCGTTAAACTCAACAATTGTAGGTCCTGTACAACCACTTGTACAATGAGGATGAATTGAAGGGAATGTTCCGCAATGGACATCTAAGTCAATACAATCACAATGGTAGTGAGTTTGGTATGAAATAGAAAAAGGAGTATCTCCGTTTCCGTAGGTTGTACAATCAAAATTTAGAGGGAAATTCACCCATTCTCTGTAATATCCGCCTGATAACTGATCGGTTGTATAAGTTATAGTATTTCCTGCCTGTGTAAATCCTGCAGGAGCACCACCGTCTAATGTTACACCGTTAGGAACTGTTATAGATACAGTCCAAACAGAAGAAGGGTCGGTAGTTAATAGGTCATGTCCTTGACATTGAGCTTCTGCTATATTATCAGAATAAAAGTTAGGACGAATAGAAACTTCGAAAGGTTGAGCGTCTTCAATATCAGAAGGACTTTCAAATTCAGTGGCAAACTGGTAGTCTCTGATAATATTAAAATAATTCAGACCTGCTGTACCGCCTACTCTTGCACCTGTTCTCGGAATACTACATTGGTCTTTTGCAACTGCATCTACATCAAGATGTTCCCATCCAAGATAATCAAATCTTCCTGTTCCGCAGTTAGTTTTTAAATTTACTGCATAATGAAAAGTTAAAGTTGTTGAAGCTCCGGGTGCAAGATCGTCGTAAAAGCCGTCGCCGTCTAAATCTTCTAAACCACCGGCTCCGTCAGGGTCAGAACTTAAAGCACCTCCTGCTAGATTGGGGATGAAAGCATAGGTCCAACCGCTTCCTCTTGTAGAGTATGAAGTTGAAGCAAGCTGGTCGGGAGTAATTGCCGCACCGCCAACAAATTGAAAATTGCTTACAGCTCTCGTATTATTATAATCAAATGCCCAAAGAGGGTTTGTTGTATGTGTTGTTACGGGTGAAGTGTTATGCCCTAATCCAATATTAATTAATACATCAAGAGCCATTGCTCCGGGAGTATTATTTGTATTTTCAATTTTAACAACATAATCTACGCCGTTGCAAACATCTGTATTTCCGTTTGCATCCGTTCTTGTGAGGGTAATTGTTGGTGTTGTTGCACCAAAGTTAGTAACTCTTGTTTGAGGCGAAGATTCTTGGCAGTTTTCACCGAAAGAGCATCCCCAGTATGCATGATGGATTATATTCGGATAATCGCAACTTGCAACAGTATAGTTATCGGCAAAAGTCATTGTTTCGCCATTATCGAAACTGTTATCTCCACCTATTGTTCCGGCAAAAGGGGCTTGCGTTAAATCTATTTCATAATAAAAAGTAGTACTGTTTGCGTTTACGGTTGTTGATACGGGTGTTAAGTTTGTTCCTCCGTAAGACAACTGATAGCCGGTTGCAACAGAAGATCCAACTTCAACAAAGTAGTTAAAGAATGTAATTGAGCCATTACCCCCTTGTATTAGGTTGATATTTTCAGTGTATGAATCTCCTACAATACCGTCAACAACAGGAACTGACTGCAAACCGAGTGATGCTGCAAGTAAGTTGTATGAAGAAGGGAAATTTTGCAAATCTTCTGCAGACCTTGAAATAGCTCCTTCCATGTATGTAATGCTGTGTTGGTCTTTAAAAACACCGCCACCTTGTTTGTAGGCAACTGATGAACAAAGCCCTGTTCTTTCAATTACAAAATCCAAATTATCATTAATTTCCCAATTTGCATCACCGGGTCTTTGTATTGAGAAGACAGGTTCGTTCAAATTAGTAATATCAACTTCGGTTAGGATAAAATCTCCGCTACCGACTTGATTTTGTAGCACACCAGTACCTGCTACATATTCAACTCCCGTAGGAAGATGATATGTAAACTGAAGTGTACTGACCAGATTACTCTTCGCATTAATGTGGGCAGTTTCGAGGGAATTGTTAGTTCCGCCACATGTTCCCAAATCTTGAGGAGTAAGTCCAATCGTAAAGTGGTCGTTGTCAATCTGTGCTTTCATAAAGAAAGTGAAGATTAACATAACACTCGCGAGTAAGAATAATTTTCTCTTCATGTGATAAAAATTTAATTATTAAATTATGTAAATTGTTATATGTTAATATGTTCTAATTTATATATGTACGAAAAATAAAAAAAAGGTTTCATAAAGTGCTTTTTAAAATAAAATTTAACATTCTATAACACCTCTTCATAGTAAAAGATTAAATCTTTTTGTTTAAATTAAGGCAAATATTTTGCAAAAATAAAACAACTTCAAATAAAAAAATTCCGAAAAAGTTAGAAAAAGGTTAACAAAAAGGAGTAAAACATAAAAATAAAATGCGTTTTTTTTTATATAAAATTATAATTGAGGAGGGTTATTTGTGTTTTCTAGTTTTATGGCCAAATAAAAATAAAGAAATAAAAAAAGCAAATGTTGTAGCTCCCATTTGTGTTTCAAGAGTATCTTCATTCATCATTGAAATGGCCATTATAATAAAAATTGAAAGGAATATGTAATCTTTATACTTTTGTTCTTTTAGTGGGGGATAAATAAATGCAAATAAAAACCATAAAAATCCAAATAAACCAAATGTTACAAAAAAAGTAACATACTGATTGTGGGATCTTAATCTGTTATTTGCAGATAATCTTGATTCTGTTTTTTTATACTCTAAATCAAATTCATCTTTAATGTCTCCTGTTCCAACTCCAAACCAGAAATTGTTTTTAATAATGTTTTTTGCAACTTTTACAAATTCAAATCTTTGGGAAACGGAATGTTTCTCTGGGTTTCCTCCGTTATAATATCTTTCTAACTGCCATAACGTTTCATATATTTTAGGATAAATTGCATATTTATTTTCATAAATATAGTTTGCATAACCATTTTGAATATTAATAATATCTTTTTTGGATAGTTTTAAAACACCTTCTTTATCTTTTTTGTAATTTTTTGAAGTTAGGTACCTAATTAAAGTATATTTTATATTTTGATTTTTATTATCTTTTCCGTTATAATTATATTTGCTTACATTATTCCAAGTGTCTTTAAGTTCTTTTTCACAAAGATATAAATTTACAAAATGTCCATTTTCTCTTTCATTACTTTTAAAATTATGATAATATTTATTGCCACTTTTTGTTTTAAGTTCAATTTTTTCTGTATCAATAATGTCGGTTTTATTATATTTAGTTATAGAAAAAATTAAATATGAAAAAATAATAATTGCAACTGTTAAACTTAAATAAAGTCCATATTTTTTTAGTATTGACTTTTCTGAGCTAAGTGCAAGATAAAAAAATGTGAACAAAATTAAAAATAGGAATACTACCCAGCCAGTAACGGAATGTAAAATAAATAGGAATAAAGTAAACCATAGTATAATAAAAAGACGGAATAATCGATATTTTATTTTTTCGTTGTTTTTAGATATAAATACAAGATAAACGTTCATGAAAATTGCAATATTTAACATTAGCGAATATCTAATATGAGAAAATTTTCCCGCCAGCTCATGTACATTTATAATTTCCTTTTCTGAGAGTCCTGATATAATAATAAGACCGTATAGCGTTTTAAAAAGTATTGATATTGTAAAAAGTGAAATAATAATCTTAATTTCATTGTAGCTTAACTTTTTAGAAGTTCCAATAATAAGAGGTAGAATTAAAAGAGGGAGTTTTATTTTTAAATCATTAAAAGCATAGTTGTAGTTGTTTGTATATAATAAACCAACAATATGGAGTAAGAAAATTGAAATAAAGACTATTATCTGTTTATTGTTTTTTAGGATGTTGATTTTTTTTTTTAAATCGCCATCTAAAATCCAAGAAAATAGTAATGCAATTTGTGCAGAACTTAGTAGTCCTCTGGAATGTGGCATAGCAACAACAATTGTAGCTAAAAGGGCAACATAAATATAATGAAAGTGTTCTTTATATAATGTGTAGAATTTTGTAGTCATTAAAGTTCAAGAATATAAAAATTGTAAAATCTATTTTCAAAGTTACTTTTTTAGAGAAAGTAGACAAATTTATTTATTATCCCAAACTACTAATGTTTTTTAAAGTTTCAAATTTTTCTACCGATAGTCTTCTTCCTTCAATAGAAATAACGCCTTCAGATGCAAACATTGAAAGGGTTCGTATAGCATTAGATGTTGTCATATTTGATAAGTTTGCTAAATCTTCTCTTGACAGGTAAACTTTAATGGTTTTTCCATCATCTTCATATCCAAAAGTGTTTATAAGAACCAGTAAAGATTCTGCCAATCTTCCTCTAATATGCTTTTGAGTAAGAGATAGCGTTCTTTCATTTGAAACTCCTAATTCTTTTGCAAGAATTGTAATAATTTCTAATGCAAAATTACCATTTGCTTTTATTAGTTTATCAAGAGTTTTCTTATCTAAATAACATAGGGTACAGTCTTCTATGGCAACTGCAGAAGCAATATAATGCTCTCCTGCAAACAAAGCTCTAAATCCAATAAAGTTAACAGAATTTTCCATTCTGATTATTTGGTCTCTTCCCCCAACACCTTCTTTTATTAATTTAACTTTTCCATAACAAAGGCAAATAAGACCGCTTGGCATATCTCCCTCTTTAAAAATAATTTCATTTTTTTTATATGAGGTGCATTGTTTATTGTTTTCAAAAATAGAACGTTCTTGTTTATTTAAGAGCTTAAAAATTGAGTTTTTATCGTTTGAACACTTTTGGCAATCAGATTTGTTTAGCATGATTTTTCAATGTATGTGTTTTATAACACAAATTTAAAAAAAATTGATTTTTGAAGTTTTTTTTTTTAAAGCTTTATAATAAGGGAAAAAAAAGAGCCTTTATAAGGCTCATGTTTAAAAATTGTTTTTTGTAGTTTTATCTGCGATATATGTTATTTTTAGAGCTTTTACTTTTCTAAGTTCTTGCTTAACATCGGTTACAATTCCCATTTTGGTTTCTTTGTTAACTTTTAAAGCGGTAGTCATTTTTGACCTATTTGAAGCATCCATTTTTTGTCTTTCGGCATTTACCCATGGAGCTATGTCTCTTACTTTTGCAAATTGATCATTCAATTGAATTATGGATTCACTCCCATACATTTTTCTAAATTTTGCAATTGGAGGACCTATATTAACATACTTAACTAAGGATTTGTTTTCTAATTTTTTTACCTCCGTAGCTTGTGGTTTTTTTATTACGATCTTTAAGTCAATTTCTTTCATTGTTGTTACTGTCATAAAAAAGAACAGCAACATGAAAACGATATCTGGCAAAGATGCAGTTGAAATTGCAGGTGTAGCTTTATTTCCTTTTTTTCTAAATTTTGACATTATTGTAATATTAAATTTATTAATATATTATTTTCCTACGGACTTAACACTTCTTCTAGGTTCGGCTTCGGATATCGCAAGAGGTATAGCTTTACTTATAGCTTCTAATCTATCTCCTTCTAAATCATCAAAATGAACTCCAAATTCTTTCATTGATCTTGCATCTCTTAGTTCTGCAACAGCTCTCATTAATTCATTTTGAACTTGAAGATATTTTTCGTATTGAGTATTTCTATCTGTTTGCAAAGAAATAATTCCTTTTGAAACAGGAACGTTTCCTAAAATTGGAACTTCTTTGTTTTCAAAAACAGGCAAGTCTTCTCTTCTATTTACATTTGCAAGAAATTCTTTTGCTTTTTCAGTAATCTTATTTAGTTGCATTGGTACACTGTTTACCATAATAAAGTTATCTTTATTTATTAAAACAGCCATCACGTTTCTTGCATGAACTTCGGGTGGTTTTACATCTTTTTCTGGAGGAGGTGGTAATTTTCTTTGCATACCGGTATTTGTACTCATTGTTGTTGTTACCAAAAAGAAAATAAGTAATAAAAAGGCTATATCTGCCATTGATCCGGCATTTATTTCGGTTAATGCTCTTCGTGCCATTTTGTTTGTTTTTAATAAACGAAAGAAGTATGTAACACATTTTTAATGTGTTACATACAATATTTATTTTATCTAAAAATTCTTTTAACTCCGGAGAAAAGTATTGCAATAAATCCCAGACCTAAAAATACATACATCATAATTAAACCTATTCCTGACCATTTTAATTGTGTAGGAACATTTGAAGTTCCTTCGTAATTAGGCATATATAAAACCTCATCGCTTGCAAGAGATCTCGCAATAAGAAACACAATTAAGAGTAATATTATAGGAAGTAATGATACTAATGCTTTTTTTGGTTTAGCAATTAGCTTCATTACAAATATGTAAAGTGATGCAAGTACTGTTGCTCCAATAGTTACAAATAGTAATACATAAGTATATGTTAGTGCATTTGTAATCCATTTTGTGTTTTCAACCGTTGTGTTAATAAATAACATCAAAGCGAAAAACAATGACAAAGCAATTAATACCCAAAGTAATACTTTTGTGATTTTTGCTATATTATCTTTCATAGCTGTATATTTTTTGTTTATATAAAAATCTTCTTATTTATTTTGATATTTTACCAAAATATCAATTAATGAAATTGAACTATCTTCCATTTCGTTAACAATCGAATCAATTTTTGATACAATATAGTTATAGAAAACTTGAAGAATCATTGCAACAACTAGACCTGAAACGGTTGTAATTAGGGCAATTTTAATACCTCCTGCAACAAGTCCAGCATTTACATCTCCTGCTGTTTGAATTTTGTCGAATGCATCAATCATACCAATTACTGTTCCCATGAAACCTAACATTGGTGCTAGAGAAATAAACAAAGAAATCCATGTTAATCCTCTTTCGAGTAATCCCATTTGGACACTTCCATAAGAAACTACTGATTTTTCAACTACGTCAATTCCTTGGTCTGCACGGCTTAATCCTTGATAGAAAATACTTGCAACAGGACCTCTTGTGTTTCTGCAAATTTCTTTTGCAGATTCTACTCCGCCTGTTTCGAGAGCGTTTTCAACATCTGCAAGCAATTTTTCAGTATTTACATCTGCAAGACTAAGATAAATAATTCTTTCAATAGAAAGAGCTAATCCTAGAATTAATGCAAGTAATACAAAGCTCATAAAGAAAGGACCACCTTCAATAAATTTTTCTTTAATAATACTGTGGAGAGATCCGTCTTCGTTTGCTTCTGTTACTTCGTCTGTCACTTCATCAGTTGAAGTTGTAAGATTTGTTTCAACTGCAGTTGAATCAATGTTTTGTGCAAAAACTTGAGTGTTTACACCTAAAACAAACATTCCCAAAATTGCTGCTAATGCAAATAGCTTTTTCATGTGTCTAAAATTTATTTTTAATTAATTATTAATTTCCGTTATTGCGGAGAGGAAGGGATTCGAACCCCCGGTACACGTAATATGCACACACGCTTTCCAAGCGTGCTCCTTAAGCCACTCGGACACCTCTCCTCTAGAAAGACATACCGAGAAACGGTTTTCTTTTCAAATGCCGAAAATAAATAAAATTTTCTTTTCAGAAAAATTAATCTTTTAAATTTTTTTTATTTTGGTTTAGAAATTCATGTTTTTCCGTTAATTTTTTCTTTTTAATTTTATTTTGTAATTTCTCCTGCAATTGATTCTTGCATATATGTTTTTATTTCTTCATTAGATAATTTTAAGCCTAAAAGATACATTAATTTTGTAACTGCTGCCTCTGTTGTTATATCATAACCGCTTATAACACCAGCCGTAACTAATTTTTTGCCTGTTTCATATTTTTCTGCTATTACCGCTCCACCCAAACATTGTGTTATATTTAATATTATTATTCCCGATTTATTTGCAGTTTCAATAATATTAATGAACCAATCATCCATAATTGCATTTCCTGAGCCGAAAGTTTCAAGTATTACAGCCTTCAAATCTTTAGTATTAAATACTGCTTCAATAAAATTCTGACTTATACCTGGGAACATCTTTATTATTGCTACATTAGTATCTAAATCATTATGAATTGTTGGTATTTTATTGTAATCTGGATATTTTATGTTTCCTCTACTATAGTTTATTTTTATTCCTGCTTCTGCAAGGTGTGGGTAATTTGGAGAATCGAAGGCATCAAAATATTCTGCATTGCGCTTTGTGGTTCTATTCCCTCTAAAAAGTTTATTATCGAAATAAATACAGACCTCAGGAACTATTGCTTTTCCATTTTCTTTAGCTGCCGCAATTTCAATAGCAGTTATTAGGTTTTCTTTACCATCAGTTCTCAGCATTTCTACAGGAAGTTGTGAGCCTGTAAGAATAACCGGCTTATAAAAATCCTGCAAAATAAAACTTAATGCAGATGCCGTATATGCCATTGTATCAGTGCCATGCAGGATTACAAAACCGTCAAATTTATTGTGATTTTTTCTTAATATTTTTGATAATTTTACCCATGTGTCTGGTTTTAGATCCGCAGAATCTATAGGTTTCTCAAAAGAAATTGTCTCTAAAAGGAAGCCAAAACTTTTTAAGGCAGGAATTTGTTTCGAAATTTGTTCAAAATTAAATGGTTTATATGCTCCTGTTTCGGGATTAGCAATCATCCCAATAGTTCCTCCCGTATAAATAATTAGGATTGAAGTTTTTTGTGGCATTTTATATTTTTTATAATTCGTTTGGCTAAATTAAAAATATTAGTTTTTTTATTTAATGCTTAGACTTTTATTTTTTCCCGAAAAATTTCAATAGCATTTTTATTTGTGATTTCTGCAATTTCACTCAAAGGAAGTTCTTTTATTTCAGCAATTTTTTTTGCTATATATATAAGGTGTGAACTTTCATTTCTTTTTCCTCTTTTTGGCATAGGAGATAAATATGGAGAGTCTGTTTCAAGTACAATTTGTTGCAATGGAATTTCATTTACAACTTTATCTAATCCTGAGTTTTTAAATGTTACAATTCCATTTATTCCTATTTTAAAACCTTTATAGTTTATAATTTTATTTGCCTGTTCAAGGTTTCCCGTAAAACTATGAAAGATACCGCTTAGATTTTCATCATTAAGTTTATCAACTATTTCAAAAACTTCATTAAATGCTTCTCTTACATGAATTATTATTGGAAGTTTATATTCTTTTGCCCAAAGAATTTGTTGCTCAAATGCTTGTTTCTGTTCTTCAATAAAAGTTTTATCCCAATATAAATCAATACCTATTTCACCAACAGCAACACTTTTTCCTTTTTGAAGTTCTTTTTTTACAAGCTCTAATTCTGTTTTATAATCATCTTTCACATCAGAAGGATGAAGACCAAATGCAGGGAAACAATTATCAGGATAATCTTTTGCAAGTTTATTTTGAATATCAATGTAAGTTGAGTTAATTCCAGGCAAAATCATTTTGCTAATTCCTGTATCTAGTGCTTTTCGAACAACATCATTTCTATCTTCATCAAATTGTGAAACATATATATGAGCATGGGTATCAATTAGTGTCATTTTATATTTTATAGGGATAAGCCAAAATCTCCGCTTATTTTTGAAAAATGCTGATGGGGGATTAGTTAAAATATTTAAAATAGAACTTCTATTTACTATTTGTTTTATTCCTCTTCTGAATATGGAATTCCGCCTAGATTTATTAGAACATCATCATAATCATCTGCTTTTTTAAAGAGTCTTTGAAACAATTGCTTATCGGTTTCAACAACTAAGTCAGCGTCATAAATACGCATTGCAGTTAAAACAATATCTTGATTTATAACACTAAATGCTATCCCTTCTAGATTATAATTTTCTTTGAGCATATATTCATAAATTTGAGCTATATTTGTTTTTGGCAACCTACATAATTCTGCCCAAGCAAGAATATATTTGTTTTGAGTACTATAGCTTATTTTAATATTGGAACTTCCTTCTTCAATATTCCAATAGTTTTGTCCTACTCTTACAATTCTTATGTCGTATCCTAATGATTCAATAATTTCTTCAATTTTTTTAGCTGCTGCTGTTGGAATATAGGGTTTGTTTTCAAATTCAAATTCATTTGTTTTCTGACCACAATTTGGGCAATAGTTATCTTGAATGTCATCCTTTGAAATAGCACTTTTACAGGCAGTACATCTTGTAGATGTTTTTCTGCCTAAAGATTTAAAATCATTTAAGCTTTCTTTTAATAAATTAACGGGCAATGCAAAGCCAAGATTATTTCCTTCGGAAACAATAAAAGTATTTACTCCTATTATTTCATTTTTATTGTTAATTAGCGGACCGCCACTATTTCCGGGGTTAATTGCAGCATCAATTTGAATGTAGTTTGTTCCGTTCCAAAGCCGTTTTGACTTGGAAACAATTCCTTGTGTGGCAGTAAATTTTAGCCCGTAAGGGTGTCCAATTGCCATAACTTGTTGTCCTTCGCTAACTATATCTGCAACGCCTAAAGGGACAGGGGAAAAGGTTGCATTTTCAGGAACTTCAAGAAATGCCAGATCGTACACGGGGTCAGTAAAAAGCACTTTTGAGATTGTTTTTTTTAGTTTTTTTCCGCTTATTACCGGTTCTGTTGTTCCGGCAATAACATGTCTATTCGTAACTATAACATTGTATTCTTCAAGGTAAAATCCTGTTCCTGTTCCCCATACAGTTGCTATCTGAACAATTGCATTTTTATATATGTTTATTGTATTTTCCATTTTAATTTTCTTCTTTGTAATAAAATAATAATAATTACTTCATATTAAAATTCATCTTTTCAAGTTCTTTTAAAAATGAAGTTGAGAAATTAGCAAGATTATCAAATTTTAAAATATGTGTTTTAAAAGCTAAATGAGGGAATTTATATTTGTATTTAGATACAATTTTTGATATAGCATCCTCAATTTTTGCCTTTTTAAATGTTTTTGTGTTTGAATTATAATAATCTGCCCAAAATCCTAATTCTTTATAATATTTGTCGTTTGTAGTTTTCCAATATATCTCAAGCAATTCATAAACAGGGGCATCCATTCCAAAAAAGAATTCTGAATAAGCAACAATATAATCACAGACAGCTTGTTGAACATCAGAATAGTTATTTTCTTTATACCAATCTACTTTTTTAATTTCATCAAAAATAAAGTTGGAAACGGTTCCAAAATTAGTTGGTTTAACAACAGCAAATGTAGCTTTTGTTTTATATAAAGACTTTATGTTTTCTTCCTTTGGCTTATCAATTATTTTTTTAAACTCTTTAATCATTAAATGATTTTTTTCAGAAGTTGACGCATTATCTTTTCTGTAGAAAACCCCTTGAATATATCTTAAGTCGTCTAAAAGTACGCCCTCCGGAGCTAATAAGTAGTATATTTTAAAAGTTAATTGTAGCAAAAGAAAAGTTCCTCCACCAGACAAATCCAATTTTGCTAATTCATCAACTCTTTTTATAACTTTTTTTATAGAATTAATCAAAAAATTATATTTAACTTCTTTTTCTGCATCAGGGAGTTCTTGAATATGATCTATGTTTATATCTTTTAAAAAACTAAACTCATCGGTTAAAACGTCATCATATTTATCACTTTGGTTTGCTACTTCTTTAAGAGAGGCATATAAAGCAGCTGGAGGGGCATCTTGGACCAATGCAGAATACTTAAGTGTAAAGATTTTATCTTTTAATGCAAACTTGCTAAAAAACAAATCGTAATTAACACCAAGTAGTTTTCTCATTACCGCAACATGGGGTTTGCCTTCAAATTTTGCCACTTCAGATTCTGCAATAACTTTTGTATTACTTGCATATCCTTTAACAATTTTTGAGCCTTGAATTATCTCAAAATTTATTTTATCTGAAAGTCTATTAAAAGTAACATTCTTTGTTTTTGAATCTCTTAGATAGTTAAAAAATTGATCGTATGAGTCTAAATATTTCTTTTCTCCATAGAGAGCAACAGAATTATCCCAAGATTTTATTTGTTCTGCAGTCTTATGTCTATCAGTATATCTTCCAAATTGTACATCCGGATTATTTTCTATCAGTTTATTATCATTCCCTGATGAGAAAATCTTATCAAAAAATCCCATAGTTATATTTTTAGTTTTTAATTGTATAAAAATATAGTTTTATTTCAAGCTGTTCAAATTTATTTTATTAAGGGGGCTTCTAAAAATTAAATCGCTTATGAAAAATTCTGAAAATCTTGATGCGAATGAATTTTTAGAAGTCCCATTAAATTTACTGAAAAACATATAAATCAATCTTATAATAAAAATTGGTACTTTTGTAGTTTGCGTTTATATTTGGCATTTAAAAAAAACATATATGAAAAGATTTATTTTATTCTTTTTTGCTATAGTAATTTCTTTCTCTTTTATTAATGCACAGCTTTTAGAAAACCAAAAGCACCTGCTTAATACCGCAATTAAAAATCTTAGGGATGATATAGACATGAAAAATGCAGGGGTAGGTTTTTTTGCAGTAGATGTAAATACCGGAGAAGTTTTGTCTGAACTAAATTCAGACTTAGCCCTAACCCCTGCATCAACTCAAAAATTAATTACAACTGCAACTGCATTAGAAACACTTGGAGCAAATTACAGATTTGAAACAAAAATTGAATATACAGGCAAGATTGATAAGAATACACACATATTAAATGGTAATATTATAATAAAAGGTGGA
>CAMZKV010000082.1 GCA_947311445.1 uncultured Chlorobiota bacterium
AAGTTATAGAAATTATGGCAAGTTCAGCAGAAAGTTGGGAAGATGCTACTAAGAAAGCCGTTAAACACGCAGGTAAAAGTTTAAAACATATAAAATCTTCATTTGTTCAATCTCATTATCTTTTACAACAACACTCTGAGATTGAACAAATGCAGATTTTATATGTTTTAAACTTTTACCTGCGTGTTTAACGGCTTTCTTAGTAGCATCTTCCCAACTTTCTGCTGAACTTGCCATAATTTCTATAACTTTCATAACTGGCATAATCTTTTATTTTTAGTTAAAAATATATGTAAAAATGTAAATATAATAAAAAAAATAAGTTATGCAAAACTGTTTTTTATAAGACATTGTTAATCTATATTTTAAAAAAAAACCTTAAAACCCTAGTTTTAATAATCTTTTAATATCTTTGCAAAAATAATAATACCTTCCTTAATAAAGTATCTTACCGATATTTCCACGCAGGAAAAATAAAACATAATAAATGAAATTTGAAAATTTAGGAATTATTGCTCCTATTTTAAAAGCAATAAAAGAAAAGAATTATACTGAGCCAACAATAATTCAAGAGAAATCTATCCCTATAATATTAAAAGGGAATGACGTTTTAGGTTCAGCACAAACCGGAACTGGAAAAACAGCAGCTTTTGCAATTCCAATTATTCAGCATATTAACAATTCTATAAAAGAATTAGGAGGAAAACCAAAAATAAAAGCATTAATTGTTACACCAACAAGAGAACTTGCCATACAAATTGATGAAAATATTAGAGAATACAGTAAATATACAAATATTAAACACACTGTTATTTTTGGAGGAGTTAAGCAAGGTAAACAAGTTGACAAATTAAAAAAAGGTGTACATATTCTTACGGCTACCCCCGGCAGATTATTAGACTTAATAAATCAAGAATATATTAGTTTAAAACAAATTGAAATTTTTGTTCTTGACGAAGCGGATAGAATGCTAGATATGGGATTCATACATGACATTAAAAAAATATTGAATTTACTTCCATACAAAAGGCAATCTCTTTTCTTTTCAGCAACTATGCCAAGGAATATTGTAGAATTATCTCGAAAAATATTAAAAAACCCCCAAAAAATTGAAGTAAGTGCTGTTTCATCTACTGCAGAAACTATTCAGCAATATGTTTATTACACAAATAAATCAACAAAAAAAGATTTACTTTTATATATTCTTTCAGAATTAGAGGATGAACAAATTTTGCTTTTCTCAAGAACCAAACATGGTGCAGATAAAATAACACGAAATTTAAAAAAACATAATATAAAATCTTCTGTTATTCACGGAAACAAAACACAAAATTCTAGGCAAGCTGCTTTAAAACAGTTTAAAACTGGCAAGGTAAAAGTTTTAGTTGCAACTGATATTGCCGCAAGAGGAATTGATATTCAAATGCTTAAATATGTTATTAATTATGACATCCCAAATGTTCCGGAAGATTATGTTCACAGAATTGGACGGTCGGGAAGAGCAGGGGAGGAAGGAAATTCAATTTCAATATGTGAGCCTGAAGAAAATGTTTATATACAAGATATTGAAAAATTAATTAATTTAAAAATTCAAGTTGTTAAAAACAATCCATTCCCACAAACAGACAAAGCAATGACAAGGGAAGAGAAAAAAGAATTTGAAAAAGAAAAACAAAGAAGGAAACAAGAGTTTTTTGCCAATAGGAAGAAAAAACACATTAATTCAGTAAATAGAAGGTAGTATAAAACAAAAAACTGACACTTTATAAAGTTGTCAGTTTTTTTTTTACCGAATTTTCAATAATTTTAATATCTTCTTTTGTGAGTTAGTATAGTGGATAAACCATTCTTTTTTTTGTAGAGTTTAATTCGGGCTTGCTGAAAAGCTCAGATACGCATCATTTAGGTTTTTAAATTCTGCTGTCTGGTTATAATCTTTATTAGGATTTATTGAATAGTCCAAAGTTTACACAAAAAATTTAAGGTAAAAATTCTTCTTGGTAATTTTCTTCTTTGAGTTGCATTATATTATGCAATCTTAATTTGTTATCATATATTTTTGAAAATTCTCAAAAGCCTTATTTCCTTTTAAGGCAACAAGGTTTTTGAGATGTTTATTTGTTATTGATTTCTGGAATAATGGCATATTTTATTGATTAATAAACAAATATCTATTAATTCAATTTTCTGAAAACTAATCAGCCTTGTCATGTAAATATTTATTGTTTTGATTAATTTCAATTTCACCATCTATTTCAGAAAGTGTTATTCTTGAGTATTCTCTATTGCTAGAATAGTTGTCTTGTTTTATTTTTATTCCTTTTCTTTTAAAAGCAGGAATATTTTCTAAGTTTTCTAAATTATTTTTGTATGTTTCAGCCTGAAATTCATTTGTTTTTGTAATATCTTCTTCAATTAAATCAACTTCAGGAGTAGAAGTTTCAACAAACTCAAATTCAGTTTTTTCTGTTTTTGGAGGAGAGTTGTCTTCAATTTTATAAACATCTTTGTATTCGTCGGTTTTTATTTCTGTTCCAGTATCTTTTATAATTTTAATTTTAGATTCTTTTCGTGTGTAATTTTCATAAAAATTATCTTCTTCTGCTTGTTTATTATCTTCGCCAATAATTATGATTTTTTTTTCTTTGTCGGTTTCAGTTGTTTCCTCCTTCTTTTCTATATATAGTTCTGGAACTTGATGAGTTCCAAATCCTGTTGCAATAACTGTAACTGCAATTTTATCTCCTAATTCTTCGTTTATGCTACTTCCCCAAATTAAATCGGCTTTGTTACCTGCTGCTTTTTGAACATATTCGTTAATGTATCCGGTTTCATCCAATGTAGCTTCGTTTTTACCCGATGTTATATTAAGTAAAATGTTTTTAGCACCTCTAATATCAGTATTGTCGAGTAGGGGAGAGTTCATTGCTTCTTTTACAGCATCTTCAGCTCTGTTTTCTCCTTCTCCTTCACCTGTTCCCATAATTGCGATTCCACTTTCTTTCATAACTGTCTTAACATCAGCAAAATCTACGTTAATATATCCTTCAAGTGTAATTATTTCTGCAATTCCTTTGGCTGCAACTGTTAGGACTTGGTCTGCTTTTCCAAGAGCTTCTCTTACTCCAAGATTTCCGTATATTTCTCTAATTTTTTCATTATTTATAAGCAATAAAGCATCAACATGCTTTTCCATTTTATTAATACCTTCAATTGCAGATTTTATTCTTTTTTCGCCTTCATATTTAAAAGGAATTGTAACAATACCTACGGTAAGAATTCCCATTTCTTTTGCAGCTTTTGCAATTTCTGGAGCAGCACCTGTTCCTGTTCCTCCACCCATTCCTGCAGTTATGAAAACCATTTTTGTATCAGCACCTATTTTTAGTTTTACTTCTTCTATGTCTTCTATTGCAGATTCTTTTCCAATTTCGGGTTCATTTCCGGCACCCAATCCTTCTGTTAATGTTTTTCCAAGTTGAATTTTTGTTTCAACAGGGCTCTTAGCAAGTGCTTGAAAATCGGTGTTTGTAATTATAAAATCTACTCCTGCAATTCCTTGTTTAAACATGTGGTCAACAGCATTACTGCCACCACCTCCTACTCCAATTACTTTAATTAATGATGCAAAATTTGTTGGTAGGTCAAAAGATAATAAATCGTCCATGATATTTTTTTTATTTGTTGTAAGTTTTTTATTTAATTTTTAAGAATTTTGTGTTAAATGTTTTAACATTATAATATTAATTTGTTCTTGTCTATAAAGTTAGATTTTTAAAGTGTCTAAATTTTATAAAAACTATTCATCCGAATACTTTAAATATAAACATAAATAAGATTTTTATTCAATTTCTGTATCTTCATCGTCAAAGAAATTAAATGCAGTTTGTTTTGCTTCTTCTGTTATTTTAGTTAAAATATTTCTTATAGTTCCGCCTCTTTTTTTCTTTTTTTCTTTTTTGTTTCCGGTATATTTGGTATTATCTGAACTTTCAAAACCGAGCATCACTAACCCTACTGCTGTTGAAAGTTTTGGGCTGTTGTCTTTTGTTCCTTCCGGAAATACGAAAGAAGATGGTTTTGAGAGTTTTACATCATAGCCCGTAACAAATTTCATAAGTTGAGGAAGTCTTTCTAAAAGAGAGCCACCTCCGGTTAGAACAATTCCTGCGTGCAGTTTATTAGAGTAGCCGGAGTTTAGTATTTCAAATTTAATGATGTTAATAATTTCTTCCATTCTTGCTTGAATTACTTTTGATAGTTCTGTTAAAGAAATTTCTTTTGAATCTCGTCCGTTAATCCCTTTGATTACTGCAAGGCTGTTGTTTTTTGCAAATTCACTTAATGCTGTTCCACATTTAGTTTTTAATTCTTCGGCATCTTTATGTAGTATTTGATATGCTTCTTTTAAATCGCTGGTTATTATATCTCCGCCAAATGGAATAACAGCAGTATGTCTTAAAATGCCACCTTTGTATATTGCTAAATCAGTTGTTCCTCCTCCAATATCAACAAGAGCAACGCCCATTTCTTTTTCATCTTCTGTTAAAACGGCTTTTGAAGAGGCAATTGGTTCAAGAAATAAATCATTTACATTAATATCTGCAAGTTCTACACATCTTTTTATGTTTTTAGCACTTGTAGTTTCTCCAATTATTATATGAAAATTTCCGGATAATCTTTTTCCAAATCTGCCAACAGGTTCGTCAATACCTGTTTCTTTATCTACTGAGTAGTTTTGAGGTATTACATCAAGAATTTCTTCATTGGCCTCAAGAGACATTGTTTTAATTTCGTTTGTCATTTTATTAACATCTTCTTGGGCTATTAATCCATCGTTTGAATTAATAAAAATTGAATGATTATTTTGAACGCTTTTAATGTGTTGCCCTGCAATGCCTATGAAAGATGAGTTAAATTTTATATCTGATTTTTTTTCGGCAATTTCTACTGCTTCTTTTATTGCATTTGCAACTATTCCAATATTAACAACCATTCCTTTTTTAACACTATTTTTTGGTGTTGGAATAGTTCCTCGAGTAAGAATTTTTATTTTTCCATTTGTATCACGTTCGCCGGCTATTGCTACAATTTTTGTTGTTCCTATGTCTATTGCAGTTATTATTTCACTCATAGTTAAAAAATATTTTGTGGTTTGTATATGTTTTGGTTTAATTTATTATTAATCTTTTCTTACGCAAACAATTTGATTTTTATATTTTAAGTTTATTTCTTTATATATTCCCCAAACTTTATTATTTAATGTTTTGAGATAAAAATTTTTTAAATATTTCAATTTGTTTTTATAATTGTAGATGTCTCCTAAAACTATAATATGGTTTCCTACCTTAGGTATAAGTTCATAATCTTCATTAGGTTTTACAAATATTTGTTCAATTTGTGCTTTTAAAAAATCATCATCCGAAATTTCTTTTGCTAATTTGTATATATCTCTTAATCTTTCTGTTACAATTGTGTCGTTTATTGTTAGTGCTGTGTTTTTATAGTCAAAACCAATGTTTCCGTTAGCGACTATAACTCTTGCACTGCCTTTATTTGAAACGGGCATAAATGTTCCTTCTTTATCAATGTAAAAATTATTTCCGTATATGGGCATTATTCTAACAATTGGGGTTTTTTGTTCAATTTTTATAGCTAAAATGCCATTAATTGTTTTGTAAACTTCTGCGTTTTTTACAGAAGGATGTTTTTCAATAAGTTTTTCTAAATCAGATAAGTTAACTGAATTTATATTGTCTCCTATTAAATCTTTGTATTTGTTAAGTACTATTTTTTTTATGTGTTCTTCGTTAATAAGTTGTTCTTTTTCTGTATTGATTATTTCAATATTTATGTCCTTACATATTGTTTTTTCTGAAAAAACAAGATATAAAGTAATAATAATTATTATTACTAAAATACCGGAAAGACTTAATACTTTTTGTTTCTTATTCACCTTAATTATTTATTATTTATTGTTCTAATTTGTTTTTTATTAATTTAACTAAATTACCTATATCTCCTGCTCCAATTGTTAGTACTACTTCTGTTTTTGTTTTGTCAATTTTATTTAGTAAGTTTTTTTTGCTTATCAAACTTTTGTTCTTGGTTTTTATTTTATCAAAAATTAATTTAGAACTAACACCTTCAATTGCTTCTTCTCTTGCAGGGTAAATGTCTAATAAAATAATTTCATCTAAAATGTCTAAGCTCTTTGCAAATTCGTCAGCAAAGTCGCGAGTTCTAGTGTACAGATGAGGTTGAAAAATACCTGTTATATGCTTGTCTTTATAAATGCTTTTTATTGAGCCGATAAATGCTTTTAGTTCTTCAGGATGATGAGCGTAATCGTCAATATATATTATTTCGGGTGTATTTATAATATATTCAAAACGTCTTAAAACTCCATTCCATGTTTTAAGAGCGTCTTTAATTTTTTCTTTTGGAATATTATGAATATCTGCTGCTGCTACTGCTGCAACAACATTTTCAATGTTTAGATTTCCAGGAATGTTGATTATTATATTTTCAATTGTTTCTTTTGGTGTAACAATATCAAATTTGCTGTAATTTGCATTTGTTTTTATGTTTTTTGCATAGTAATCTGCCTTTTCATTAAATGAGTATGAAAATGTATGAAATGGGAAATTAGATTTTTCAATTTCTATATTTTTTTTAATTATTAAATATCCGCATTTATTTATTTGACTTGCAAATTTCTCAAAAGTTCTTTTTAAATCTTCTAAATCTTCATATATGTCAAGATGGTCTTCATCAATTGAAGTTATAATTCCGCACCAAGGGTATAATTGCAAAAATGAACGGTCGAATTCATCTGCTTCTGTTATTGCAAATTCTGCTTGTTCTGGTTTTGAACTTAAAATTAGGTTTGTTTCGTAGTTTTTAGAGATACCTCCAAGAAATGCGTTAAAGTTTATTTCTGCATATTTAAAAATATGAGTAATTATTGTGGAAACAGATGTTTTCCCATGTGTTCCTGCAACTGCTGTTGTTTTATATTTATTTGTTATTAATCCAAGTATTTCTGAACGTTTGTAAATTGTATATTTATTATTTTCAAACCATTGAAATTCTGTGTGTGAATTTGGAACGGCAGGAGTATATACTACTAGTATTTGGTTTTTTGGTAAATTTTTAATTTCTTTGTTTATAGAATTTACATTATCATCATAATGAATTTTTATTCCTTCTGAAATTAAACTTTTTGTTATTTCACTTTCGGTTCTGTCATAACCATAGGTGGGAATTCCAATATTATTGAAATATCTTGCAAGAGCACTCATACCAATTCCACCAATTCCGATGAAAAATGTTGCTTTAATATTTTTTAATATCTTGATTTTGCTCTGCATTTTTTGTGTTAATTTATAATGTATTAATTTGAAATTATTTAATAAGTTTTAAAACTTCTTTGGCAATTTTAATGTCTGAATTTTCAATTTTTTCTTTTCCAATATTTATTGATAATTCATTTATTTTTTCCGGATTATTAATTAGTTTTATTGCCTCATCAATCAGCTTTTCTTTTGCTTCTTTGTCTTTTACTATTATTGCAGCATTTTTATTTACTAATGAAATAGCGTTTTTAGTTTGATGATCTTCTGCAACATTTGGAGAAGGCACAAGTATTGATGCTTTTTCAAGAAGTTTTAGTTCAGATATAGTTCCTGCTCCTGCTCTAGAAATTACAACTGATGCAGCTTTGTATGCTAAATCCATTCTTGAAATGAAAGCAAAAATCTTTATGTTTGTTGTAGCTGATTTTTTTAGTTCTAGTTTCGATTCTTCAAAATAATTTTTTCCTGTTTGCCAAATAAAGTAGAAATCTTGTTCTTTAATTTTTTCAATGTTTTTTATTATACTGTCGTTTATGCTTTTTGCACCACCACTGCCACCAAGACAAAGGATAAGTTTTTTGTTGGGTTTTAAATCAAAAAAACTTAATACTTCATCTTTGTTTGCTTCCGGGCTTACAATTCTGTGTCTGCATGGATTTCCTGTATGTATAATTTTTTCTTTTGGAAAAAAACGTTCTAATCCGTCATAATCTACACAAATTGTATTTACTCTTTTAGAAAGAATTTTATTCGTTATTCCGGGATAGGAGTTCTGTTCTTGAATTAATGCCGGAATACCTTTTTTTGTTGCCGCATAAATTAATGGACCACTTGCATATCCTCCTACTCCTACAACTGCATCCGGTTTGAACTCTTTTAATATTTTTTTAGATTTTAATATGCTTTTAAATAGTCTGAATAAATTTTTAAAGTTTTCAAATGAGATTTTTCGTTCAAAACCTCTAATATCAAGTAATTTTATCCTAAAGCCAGCTTCCGGCACCCTTTTCTCTTCAATTTTTCCTTTTGCACCTACAAATAATATTTTAATATCTTGGTTTATTCTTTTTAGAGCTTGTGCAATTGCAATAGCAGGAAAAATGTGTCCGCCTGTACCACCACCACTAATTATTATTTTTGGATTTTTTTTCATTTGCTTAAAACTTTCTAATTAATTGATGTTGAATAAATTGCTTTTGTGTCAAAATGTTTTTAAAGATTTTTTGTTAAAATATAAAATTTAAAGTTTACTCTTCGTTTACTGTTTTTTCTGTTGATTTACTAATGTTAATTATAACTCCAAGAGAAAAACTTGTTACCAATAATGATGTTCTTCCCATACTTATTAGAGGTAGTGTTTGACCTGTTACCGGTAGAGCTCCAACAGAAACTCCAATGTTTATAAATGCTTGTAAAACAATAGCCAGAGTTAATCCAAGTGCTAAATAAGCTGCAAATAAGCTATTTGTTCTTTTTGCAATTCTTATTCCTCTATAAAATAATGCTCCATATAAAAGCATTATAATTGTTGCTAACCACAAACCATATTCTTCTATTATAAATGCAAAAATAAAATCGGAATGTGATTGAGGTAATAAATACCTTACGTTACCCCCTCCCGGCATATTTCCGAATAATCCTCCGTTAACTATTGCCATTTTAGCAATATCTAATTGATATGTTTCATTGCTACTTAAACTATCTTGATTTCCAAAGAACATTTCAAATCTATGTGTCCAGGTTGATAGTCTTCCGGGCAAATGGAGTAGTTCTGCAAAAAAAACATATAAAATAAAAGCACCAATGGCTATTAATAAGATTTTATAAATGGTTTTTATTTTAACAGATGCTATAAACATAATTGTTATAATAATTGCAGCAATCATAAGAGCTGAAGATAAATCTGCAGGAAAAATAAGACCTATTGTAAGAACAAATGCTATTGTTGCAGTTTTTACATTTTTACTGTGTTTCTCTTCGTCGTTCCTTTTAGAAGCTAATAAACTTGCAACCAGCAGAATAAGTGCTGTTTTTGCAATTTCTGAAGTTTGAAGTTCAAATCCAATAATTGGAATTTCTATCCATCTTTTTGCATTATTATGTGATACACCTGAAAATAATGTGAGAATTAATAATACTATTATTATTGGGAAAAATATTTTTATAAGTTTAAGATAAATTTTATAATTTATTCGAGAAAATAAAAGCACAGCAATTAATGCGAAAATAACTGCTGATATTTGTCTAACTAAAAAGTGTATATCTCCGGCTTTATATGAAATCATTGCAGATGCACTATAAACTGCTGGTATAGACATTATTAGGAGTAATAATGTGATTATCCATAATACACTGTCGCCTTTAAATATTTTATTTAATTTTATTGTTTGCACCTATTATATGTGTTGATTGATAGTTTACTCCTTAAAGCTAAATTTGTAACTTACAGATATTATAAATTTCTTATTTTTTCTTTAAATTTCTTTCCTCTGTCTTCGTAGTTTTTAAATAAGTCAAAACTTGCACAAGCGGGAGATAACAAAATTACTTCTCCTTCATTTGCAATTTGATATGCTGTTTTAACTGCTGTATCCATTGAATTGGTGTCATAAACCTCTACTATATTTGAAAAAGCATCAACAATAAGTTTATTATTTGTTCCCATTGCAACAATTGCTTTTACTTTTCTGTTAACTAAATCTTTAAGTATTCCATAGTCGTTTCCCTTATCAATACCACCCATAATTAGAACTATTGGGTCGTTTATTGATTGAAGTGCGTACCAAACAGAATTAACATTGGTAGCTTTGCTGTCGTTTATAAACTGAATACCTTTAACTTTAATGTATTTTTCAAGTCTATGTTCTACTCCGGCAAAATCTGATAAGCTGTTTTTAATGTCTTCATTGCTTATTCCGCTTATTAATCCGGTAATTCCTGCTGCCATAGAATTATATACATTGTGATCGCCTTCGAGTGATAATAGTCCGTTTTCCATATGGAAATTTTTAGTAATTATGTCAATAATAATTTTGTGTTGTGTTTTATATGCTCCTTTCTTAATTTTCTTTTTTACTGAAAAAGGGAACATTTGTGCTTTGATATTTCTTTTTTTTATCTCTTTTAAAATTACTTTGTCATCTTCGCAAAAGATAAATGAATCTTTGGAAGTCATGTTTTGTGCTATTCTAAATTTTGAATTAGTGTAGTTCTGAAAATTGTTATTATACCTGTCTAAGTGGTCTGGTGTAATGTTTAGTAAAATTGCAATATCTGCTTTGAAATTATACATCCCGTCTAACTGAAAACTGCTTAATTCAATTATGTAATATTCGAAATTTTCTTTTGCAACTTGCATTGCAAAAGACTGACCGACATTACCTGCAATTCCTACGTTTAATCCCGCTTTTTTAAAAATATGATATATTAATTCTGTTGTTGTTGTTTTTCCATTGCTTCCTGTTATACATATTAGTTTTGCGTTTGTATATCTTCCTGCAAACTCTATTTCTGATATAACAGGAATATTTTTTTTATTTGCAGAAATAATTATGGGAGCACTATCTGGAATTCCCGGACTTTTAATAATTTCATCTGCATTTAAAATTAATTCTGTGCTATGTTTTTTTTCTTCAAATTTTATGTTTTCTTTTATTAATGCGGTTTTGTTTTGTGTACTTATTTTTCCATAGTCAGAAACAAAAACATCAAATTCGTGTTTTTTAGCAAGAATTGCAGCTCCATTTCCACTTATTCCGGCACCTAATATGACTATTCTTTTTTGTTTCATTGTGTATTTGTTTTTTCAAACAAAAGTTTTATTTATCTGATTTTCAATGTAATAATTGTTAGAATTGCTAATAAAATTCCAATAATCCAAAATCTTGACACTATTTTTGACTCAGGGATTCCTTTTTTCTGATAATGATGATGAATTGGAGACATCAAAAATATACGTTTTCCTTCACCATGTTTCTTTTTTGTGTATTTGAACCATGCAACTTGTATCATTACTGATAAACTTTCGATTAGAAATATTCCAGCTAACAATGGGATTAGTAATTCTTTTCTTACAATTATTGCAAAAACTGCAATTATTCCGCCCAATGTAAGACTACCTGTGTCTCCCATGAATACTTGTGCAGGATATGAGTTGAACCATAAAAAACCAATTGTTGCTCCCATGAATGCACTTGCAAAAACAACAAGCTCTCCAATTTTAGGAATGTACATGATATTTAGATAATCAGCAAAAATTATGTTCCCCGAGACGTATGCAAAAATTCCTAATGTTGCACCAATAATTGATGATGTACCGGTTGCAAGTCCATCTAATCCATCTGTTAAATTTGCTCCGTTGGAAACCGCTGTTATAATAATTATTACAAATATTACAAATACTATCCATGCAGCATCTTTTTTATAATCTCCCATAAATTCTACAAGAGTTTCATAGTTAAATTCATTGTTTTTTAGAAATGGAATAGTTGTTTTTAAAGGTATATCTTCGTTTGATGTGTGTTGATTTGCAATTATTACACTTTCTTGATATAAAATAGAAGAATTTGGATTTTCTCTTATTTGAATATCATCGCTAAAATAGAATGTTAAACCAACTATTAAACCTAAACCAACTTGTCCAATAATTTTATATTTGCCGGATAAACCTGCTTTGTTTTTTTTAAATGTTTTTATGTAATCGTCTATAAATCCAATAATTCCCAGCCAAATGGTTGTTGTTATCATTAAAATTATATATATATTTCCTATTTCAGCAAATAATAAAACAGGAATTAATATTGCTGCAATTATTATTATACCTCCCATTGTTGGAGTACCTTTTTTTTCATATTGACCTGCCAAGCCTAAATCCCGAACAACTTCACCAACTTGCATTTTTTGTAATTTGTTTATAATTTTTTTTCCAAAAAGCATTGAAACTATTAAAGATGTAACAGCTGCTAATCCTGCTCTGAAAGATAAGTATTTGAACATTCCTGCTCCTGCAAAATCAATTTTGTCTAAGTATTCAAAAAGGTAGTATAACATACTTGTTTAATTTAAAAAAAATTCAACTGTTTCTTTGTCGTCAAAATGTGTTCTTATTCCATTAATTTCTTGGTAATTTTCATGACCTTTTCCTGCAATTAAAATAATATCTCCTTTTTTTGCAAGCAAAACAGCAGTTTTAATTGCTTCTTTTCTATCTGTTATTTTTAAAACATTCATCTCGCTGTTGTTTAGCCCATTATACATATCTTCGATAATTGTTTCTGCTTTTTCATTTCTGGGATTATCTGATGTTAGAATTGCTTTATCACTTCCTAAACTTGCAATTTTTGCCATTAATGGTCTTTTGTCTTTATCTCTGTTTCCTCCTGCACCAATAACGGTTATTAGAGATTGTTCGTTTTTTTTAAATTCGTTTATTGTTTTTATCACATTTTGTAATGCGTCTGGTGTGTGGGCATAGTCTATTATAGCTGTTATTCCATTTTTGGTAACTGTTTCAAATCTTCCTTCAACTGCTTGTAAACTGCTGAGAGATGTTAAAACGTCAATTTTATTTTGGTTTAATAGAATTGCAGTTGAGTAAACAGCTGTTAAGTTATATGCATTGAATGTTCCTGTTAAAAGAGTCCAAAATTCAGTATTGTCTATATTCAATAACATTCCGTTAATGTGTTGTTCAATTACCTTTGTGTTAAAGTCTGCAAAGTTTCGTATTGCATAAGTATATTTTTTTGCTTTGGTGTTTTGAAGAATAATTTCCCCATTTTTATCGTCTTTATTAGTTAGAGCAAAAGCATTTTCTTGTAAATTATCAAAAAAACTTTTTTTGATTTTTATGTATTCTTTAAAAGTTTTATGATAGTCTAAATGGTCATGGGTAATATTTGTAAAAACTGCGGCTGAAAATGTTAGTCCTCCAATTCTGTTTTGGTGTATTGCATGAGAACTTACTTCTGCAAAACAGTATTCACAACCTGCAAGAACCATTTCGTTGAGTAAATTGTTAAATGTTATTGTATCCGGTGTTGTATATTTTGTTGGTATTCCGTTTTTGTTTATGTAATTTTTTACTGTTGAAATTAAACCTGTTTTGTATCCTAAGCTCAAAAATAGTTTATATAATAATGTTGCAGTGGTTGTTTTTCCGTTCGTGCCGGTTATTCCTATAAGTTTTATTTTTGAAGAAGGGTTGTCATAAAAATTTGATGTTACAATGCCTAAGGTTTGAGAGCTGTTTTCAACTTTTAAAATTGTAATGTTTTCATTAATTAGAATATTTGTTTCTGTAATTATTGCAGATGCACCTGCTTTAATTGCATTTTTAATAAAATTATGACCATCTACATTAACCCCTGCAACAGCTACAAAAAGATGTCCTTTTTTTGTTTTCCGAGAATCGAAACTAATTCCTGAAACGAGTGTATCAATAGAGCCAGATATTAATTTGGAATTAATGTTTTTGATTATGTCTTTTAGTTGCTTTTGCATTATCTTGGCTGTGAATTATTTTAATTCAATTTTAATTTTCATCCCTTTTTTTACTTTAGTACCAGGAGCAATTGATTGTGCTGTTACAAACCCTCTTCCTTTTATTAATGGAATAGCTCCCATGTTTTCAATTATATAAATTGCGTCTTTTGCACCCATATATCGTAAATCCGGTAGAATTTCATCTTTTATTTTTTTATTATCAAATAAAATTTTGTTCTCTTTTACTTCTGATGTTACCCATTTTGATTTTTTCGTATTTTTTTTTATTGGTATTGAAAGGGCTGTTAATATATGACATAATTCATCTTGATTTCCATTTTTTGAAATAGGAAGTTCTGTGTTTGAGATTGTGTCTGTATTTGGATTTAATTCTCGATCTCCTTTAAAAATTTTATCAGCAATTTTTTTAAAAACAGGTGCAGCTGCTAATGCTCCATAAAAATCTGTTTTAGGTTTGTTAATTACAACAATAATTGAATATTTTGGATTTTCAGAAGGGAAATATCCTACAAATGATGCTCTATATTTGTCGTTATGTGTTTTTGTTTCTGCGTCATAATATTCTGTTGTTCCGGTTTTTCCTGATATTTTATATTTTTTTGTATTTATTAATTTAGCAGTGCCATCAGTAACTACGTCTCTTAATATTTTTTGTGCTTTTTTCAGTGTAGATTTTGAGCAAATAAGAGAATTTGTTATTTGAGGTTTAAATTCTTTTAAAATAATGCCGTTTTTTTTAATTTTTTTTACAATATGAGGCTTAACCATTTTTCCATTATTTGCAACAGCATTATAAAAGTTTAAAAGTTGAAGAGGCGAAATTCTTACTTCGTACCCATGTGCTATCATACCGGGAGTTGACGGTGCCCATGAAGAATTGTCCGGAGATTTTATAATAGGATCGTCTTCTCCGGAAATATCCACACCTGAAATATCTCCTATGCCGAGAGCATATAATTGTTTTAAAAAATGTTTTATTTTACCTTTTTTTACATAATTTTTATCAATAATTTTAACCATCCCTACATTTGATGATTTTGCAAAGACTTCTTCCACAGTTATTTTGCCATAAGCATGACCATCTGAATCGTTTATGTCCACACCTTTATAATGGATGTTTCCTTTTTTTGTGTCAATTATATCATCTAAATCCACAACACCATCTTCAAGAGCAGCCATTAAAACAGGCAATTTAAAAGTGGAACCTGGAGCTAAGTTTTCACCTATAGCATAATTTAAAACTTCTGTAAAAGTGTTATTTTCATATCTTTTTAAATTTGCAATAGCTTTGATGTATCCGGTTTTAACTTCCATAACTACAACAGAGCCATAATCTGCTTTTAATTTTGTTAATTGTTTTCTTAATATAAAGTCAACATAGTCTTGTAGGTCAATATCTATTGATGTGTGTAAATCCATGCCATTTTCTTTTTCTAACACTTCTCCTCCTTTAATTTTCATCCAATTTCCTCCTCCAATTTTTTTCATGTATGATTTGCCTGATCTTCCTCCAAGTTCTCTGTTGTATGTGTATTCTAGTCCTGCTTTCCCTTGTTTTAATCCTGTCCCCTTATGTTCACTTAAAAAACCTATTGTTCTCCGCATTAATCTATCAAATGGGCGCTTTCTTTTAGTTGTTTTCTTACTTAACAAACCACCTTTATTACTATTATATCTGAAAAGTGGAAATTTTTTTATTTCAACAAACTCATCGTAAGTTAATTTGTCTGCAATTTTTAAAAATCGAGAGGATTTTATTCTTGCATTTATTAATTTCTTTTTGTAATCTTCTTTGGTTTTGTCTTTGAAAAAGTTAGATAAACACATTGCTAAACTGTCAACTTTTTCATTAAACAATTTGTCGGTTAATCCGCCTGCACGAGTGTCCATGTGAACATCAAAGAAGTTTACTGATGTTGCAAGCAGTTTGCCTTTGTCATCATAAATGTTTCCTCTGTTTGGTTTGTCCTCCCTTAAATTAACTGCATATGAATTTATTTTTATTTTCCATTTGTTTCCTTCAAAGAACATTGTTTTGATGAGGCTTGAATATATGTAAATAACAAAAAATAACAGTCCGATATAGACTATTGCCGTTCTGCTTATTATTTGTTTTCTGTTTCCCATTAAATTTTAAAGTGTTGATTTTATGTGATGTTTATTTATTTTCAATCTTTTTTAATTATTATTACTTTAGGAGGTTTTCCCGGTAGTTTTAAGCCTAAATTAATTATTGTACTATCATTTGCTACTTTTCTTTCAGTTCCAAATTCCATAAGTTTTGTCTCTATCTTTGTGTGTTTTGAATGTAAAACTTCAACACTTTCTTTTAATGTCTTTTTTTTAACTACTAGTTCTTCTGTTCTGTACTTATTATAAATTAATAAAATAACAAGTAAGACAATAAAAAGTGTATAATAAATATTTTCTGATTTAATTTCACTTCCTAGCCAATTTCCTGTTAGAATGTTTCTTATTATTGTTTTTACTCTTCCCATTTATATTCTTTCTGCTATTCTTAACTTTGCACTTCTTGCCCTGCTATTTGTTTCTGTTTCAATATTGTCAGGAATAATTGCTTTTTTTGTAATTTCTTTAAAATTCTTTTCTTGTTTGCCGTAAAAATCAGTTATTCTAATTCCTTCAAAATTATTGAATTTTAAATAATTTTTAACAATACGATCTTCTAAGGAGTGATAACTAATAATTACAAGTCTTCCTCCTTTTTTTAATAATATAGAGCTTTGTTTAAGCAAATCTTTTAAAACTTCAAGCTCTTTGTTCGTTTCAATTCTTAGGGCTTGATATACTTTTGCAAAAATTTTATATTCCTTGCTGGTTTTTATTGTTTCTCTTATTATTTTATTTAACTGCCCTATTTCGTTAATTTTAGTTTCTTTTCGGTATTTTGTAATTGCAGTTGAAAGTTTTCCTGCACTTTTCAACTCTCCGTATGTTCTTAAAATTCTAAATAACTCGTCTTCGGAGTAATAATTTAGAATGTCTAATGAAGAGTGTTTTGCGTCTTTATTCATTCTCATGTCCGGAATATCACTTTTCATAAATGAAAAACCTCTTGTTGGTTCATCAAATTGATGAGAAGACACACCTAGATCAGCAATAATTCCATCTACTTTTTCATAGCCTGCATATTGAATGAAGTTTTCTAAATATTTAAAATTTGTATGAAAAAAAATAAATTTATTTTTATATTCTTTATCGGATTTTATGTTTTTTGTATTCTTTTCAGCATCTGTATCTTGGTCAATTGCTATAAGTTTTCCGGTTGTTAGTTTTTTTAAAATTTCAATTGAATGTCCGCCACCTCCAAATGTAACATCAACGTAGATACCATTTGGGTCAATGTTCAAACCATCAACAGATTTTTTTAATAAAACAGGTATGTGATAATCTCTTTTCATTTTTAATGTTGAAAAACATGAGTTAATCTAGTTCCGGTAAATCGCCTCCCATTATTTCTTCAGCAAGATTTGAAAACTCATCTGGATTTAAACCAATTGTATTATAGTTTTCGGCAGACCAAATTTCAATCTTTTGGTTTTGTCCTAAAAACTGAATATCTTTTTTTATTTCAATTTCATCTATTAACCTTGATGGAATTAAAATTCTGTTATTAGAATCAAGTTTTAGTTCAGCAGTACCTTTGTAAAATTCTCTTAAAAAAGCAGAATGTTTCCTATTGTAAGGATTTGTTTTACGTTTTATTATTTCAGTTTGTCTATTCCACTCATTATCAGTGTATATTATCAAACACTTGTCGTAAATGTCTTTTTTAACAACAAATTTCTTTGGGCTTTCGCCTGGCATCTGTTTTATGTATGCAGACGGAAAACTAACCCTTCCTTTTGAGTCTATTTTTGCCGCGAAGTCGCCTTTAAAATTTGTCATTCTATTCTTTATTAAAATATTTAGTGCAAATATAAAACATTTTATCCCACAATCACCCACTTTATCCCATAAAGTCTTTAAAATCAAGTTATTGACTTATTAACAAACAATGTAATTTGCTGATTTTCAACAAAATGATAGTTTTATTGTAAATTAGATGTTTATAAAAAAAATACAAGAACAAAACATTAGTAAAAAAAAGGGATAAATATCTTCATATAATATTTTTGTTAATTAGTATGAACAATACAGGTTAATTTTTTTAAATTTGCAAAAAAAACAATATGGCAAACGCAGATAAATTTAAAAAAGTAATTGCACACGCAAAAGAATATGGCTTTGTTTTTCAATCAAGCGAAATATACGACGGACTTAGTGCAGTTTACGATTATGGACAAAACGGTTCAGAACTAAAAAACAACATAAAAAAATATTGGTTAGATGCAATGGTTAAGTTGCATGAAAACATTGTAGCAATTGATTCTGCAATATTTATGCACCCTACAGTTTGGAAAGCATCAGGACATGTTGGTGCTTTTAACGACCCATTAATCGATAATAAAGATTCTAAAAAAAGATACAGAGCCGATGTTTTAATTGAAGACTTTGTGGAAAAAATAAATATTAAAATTAAAAAGGATATCGCCAAAGCAAAAAAACGATTTGGCGATGCTTTTAATGAAGAAGAATTTCGCTCTACAAACGGCAGAATAATTGAAAGACAAAAAAAGATTGATGAAATACTTTTAAGATTTAAAACTGCAATGGAAAACGAAGACCTTGCAGATGTTAAGCAAATTATTATTGATAACGGCATTGTTTGCCCAGTTTCCGGAAGCAAAAATTGGACTGATGTTCGACAATTTAATTTAATGTTCGACACAAAACTTGGTTCAGTTAGTGAAGATGCAGACGTAATTTATTTAAGACCGGAAACTGCACAAGGTATTTTTGTTAATTACCTGAATATTCAAAAAACAGGAAGAATGAAACTTCCTTAGTATTGTCGCTGCCGCCTGTGATTTTTGGTTTCACGCAACGGCGCAACGTCGCAACGTGGCTACCGCCGAGACATTTTTTTTATATATCGTAGTATT